>JBGTEW010000032.1:0-12730 GCA_041747615.1 Burkholderiaceae bacterium
CCGCTCCCTCTCCAATGACCGCCGCCGCGCCGCGCGTGGCGCCTGCGCCATCGCCGAAGGCATTGGCCGCGGCGCACGAGTACCTGCTGGCGCGCTCCGCCACTCGCAGTGAAGAACCGGTTATGGTCAATGGGAAGCGGCTCCCGACCGAGGGCGAACTGCTGAAAACCGGCGATTCGGAGTACATGAACGAACAGCAGCTCGCCTATTTCAAGCATCGGCTGCAGCAGATGGAAAGCGAGCTGCTCGAAAACGCTGACCAGACGACCGAGCATCTGCGCGAAACCGTGATCGTGCCTGACCCGGCCGATCGCGCGACGATCGAAGAGGAACACGCGCTCGAACTGCGCACGCGGGATCGCGAACGCAAGCTCCTGAAGAAGGTGCAGCAGGCGCTCGCGCGGATCGAAAGCGGAGAGTACGGCTACTGTGAAGAAACCGGCGATCCGATCGGGATACCGCGCCTGCTGGCGCGTCCGACCGCGACGCTATCGCTGGAAGCGCAACAGCGCCGCGAGCTGAAGCAGAAAATGTTTGGCGACTGAGAGGCAATGATCACCGATTTCTGCCTTCATAGCCGACAGGCGGGATTCCGGTGCAGATCGGCGGTTCGCGGCCCCTCCGAGTTGTTACTATCAAAACGCGATCGGCGCTCGCTCACTTGAACACGCTATCAAGTGCGTTCGCGACGACCGTCGAGCGTTGGGATGCACCGAGTTCGGCGAAAAGGGTTACTTGGTTCCGGTGCGCTAGCAGGCCGGCGCGCTAGCCAGCGGTGCCAGAATCAGTGGGAATAAAAGAACGGTAAAACGGTAGTGGTCTTTTCCTTCTTCAAGAAAGATCCGAAGGACGCGCGGCCGGCTGTAAAGGCGGGTTCGCGAACGGCCGCCAAGCAGGCCGCGCGACCGCTTTCCGAGCCCGTCAACCGCAATCCATCGTCAACGCTCGCACGCGGCGCCCAGGGGGCGCCGACGAGCACCAATACTTTGCCCGACAAGGATCTGCATCGCACATTGGCGCTCGAAACCGCGGCCAAGATCGACGCGATCGAATCCGAAATGGCGCGTGACTTCCTACGCCCGGGCGGTGCATCGACCATGTTTGCGAACTCTGCTGCGAACTCGACATTGCAGCGCCCGTCTCAGCAGCCGGACGCCGTCCAGGCCGCTCCGGCAGATGCCGGCGATAAGCCGATCGACGCGCTCGATATCATTTCGGAGGATTGGGCCGGCAATACGAACGCGTTCGAGTTGCAGAGCGAGGGCGGGTCGGCTATCGAGGAAACGGCGATTCTGTTCGCCAACGGGTTGATCGAACCCGCCGAAGCCGGCTTGCGCACCGCGATCCAGGCCGATCAACTCGGGGACGCGGCGCAGCACGGCTGGTTGATGCTGTTCGAGCTGCTTCAACAGCGTGGCGACAGGGCAGGATTCGACAGTTTGACGATTGAATACGTGCTGCGCTTTGAGAGCTCGCCCCCGGCTTGGATCGACTACAAGGAAGAGCCTGCGCTGACGCTTCCTGGAGTGACGCCGGTAGGCTCGGCCACGGCGCCGGTCATCGTGTTCCCGCAGACGATTGACGAGGGGATCGTCAAGTATCTGGAGCAGCTAAAGAATTATTCGCTCTCGCACCAGTCGATCACGCTTGATTCGTCGAACGTGCGCAGCATCGATCCTGTCGGTGCCGAATTGCTGCTGCGCGTGATCAACGCATTCAAGCGCGCCAGCCACGAGTTGTTGCTGCAGGGTGCCGATCAACTGGTCACGCCATTGCGCGCCGCGGTCGAAGCTGGGCGTCGTGACCCGAGTGACGCCGTATGGATGCTGCTGCTCGAAGTGTTTCGTTTGCTGAACCGGCAGCACGACTTCGAGGAAACCGGCATTCAGTACTGTATTACCTACGAGGTATCACCGCCGTCGTGGGAGCCGGCGCCGCCGAATCTGAAAACGCGCGCCGCGGTTCCGCGCGTTGCAGCACCGGAACCTGTCGACGGCTTGAGCTGGCGCGGCACCTTGCGCGGCGAAGGAGAGCCGCACTTTGGCCGCCTGATGGCAGCTTCGCGTCTGGAAAAGAAGCTGATCGTCGATTGCACGTATCTGAAAAGAGTCGAGTTCTCAACAGCCACCGGCATGCTGGCGATGGTGACCAAGGTCCGGCAGAACGGCGCCAGCATCGAGTTTCGCAACGTCAACTACCTGATCGGGGCGCTGTTTTCGCTGCTCGGCGTCGACGCGGTCGCACAGATCCAGTTGCGCCGGGTCTGATCGACCCCACGTAGGCCGTATTCTTGCGGCCTCACGGACAAGGTTTCTGCGAATGGAAGTTTTTCACGGGACGACGATCGTCTCCGCGCGTCGCGGCGCCAGGGTGGCGATGGGCGGTGACGGCCAGGTCACGCTCGGCAACATCATCGTCAAGCAGAGCGCAAAGAAAGTGCGCCGACTCCATCACGATCGCATCCTGGCTGGCTTTGCCGGTGCGACGGCCGATGCATTTACCTTGTTCGAGCGCTTCGACGCCAAACTCGACAAGCATCAGGGCAATCTGCTGCGCTCTGCGGTCGAGCTCGCAAAGGACTGGCGCACCGACCGCATCCTGCGACGGCTCGAAGCGATGCTCGCAGTCGCCGATCGGGAAACATCATTGATCATTACGGGTACCGGCGACGTACTCGAGCCCGAGTCCGGACTGATCTCGATCGGCTCCGGCGGCCCCTACGCGCACGCCGCCGCGCGCGCTTTGCTCGACAACACCGACCTGGCGCCGACCGAACTGGTCAAGAAAGCACTCGAGATCGCCGGCGACTTGTGCATTTATACGAATCAGAGCCACACGATCGAGTCACTTGAGTGACCGGTGATCGGTGAAAACATGGCGATCGAAGTGATGTCTTCCGTCTTATGACCATGACCCCCAGAGAAATCGTTCACGAACTCAACAAGCACATCGTCGGACAGGATCGCGCCAAGCGCGCGGTTGCGGTTGCTCTGCGCAACCGGTGGCGACGGCAGCAGGTTGCCGAGCCGCTGCAGTCCGAAATCACGCCGAAGAACATCCTGATGATCGGGCCTACCGGTGTCGGCAAAACCGAAATCGCGCGCCGGCTCGCGCGTCTCGCCGACGCGCCGTTCATCAAGGTCGAAGCAACCAAGTTCACCGAGGTCGGTTACGTCGGCCGCGACGTCGATACGATCATTCGTGATCTGATCGATATCTCGATCAAACAGACACGCGAATCCGAAACAAAAAAGGTAGCGGCGCGTGCACAGGATGCCGCCGAAGATCGAGTTCTCGATGCTCTGGTGCCGCCAGCGCGCGACGTCGGTTTCTCCGCCGGAACTCGCGACGATCAGAATGCGACACGCCAGAAGTTTCGCAAGAGATTGCGCGAAGGCGAGCTTGACGATAAGGAAATCGAGATCGAACTGGCATCGTCGCCGCAGTCTCTGGAAGTGATGGCGCCGCCGGGGATGGAAGAGCTCACGCAGCAGATTCAGACGATGTTCTCGAATCTCGGCCGCGAGCGCCGCAAGCCACGCAAACTGCCGATCAAGGAGGCGCTGAAGCTGCTGACCGATGAGGAGGCGTCGCGACTGGTCAATGACGCTGAGCTGAAGACACGCGCGATCAGGAATGCAGAGTCCAACGGCATCGTTTTTCTCGACGAGATCGACAAGATCGCGTCGCGCTCAGAACTGCATGGGGCCGATGTATCGCGCCAGGGCGTGCAGCGCGATCTGCTGCCGCTGGTGGAAGGCACGACGGTCAATACGAAGTACGGCATGGTCAAGACCGACCACATCCTGTTCATTGCGTCGGGCGCCTTTCATCTTGCCAAGCCGTCGGACCTGATACCGGAGATGCAGGGACGGTTTCCGATCCGGGTCGAGCTCGATTCGCTGACCGTCGATGATTTCGAACGCATCCTGAAAACGACCGACGCCAGCCTGACGCAGCAGTACGAAGCGCTGCTTGCCACCGACGGCTGTGCGCTGAAGTTCACCGACGACGGCATACACCGAATCGCGGAAATCGCTCATTCGGTCAATGAGAGAACCGAGAATATCGGCGCGCGGCGCCTTTACACCGTGCTGGAAAAGCTACTTGAAGAGGTATCGTTTGGCGCCGGCAGCCAGGTTAGCGGGCCTGGCGAGCAGGTTCGCATCGATGCGGCCTACGTCGATGCGAAGCTGGCCGACCTGGCGCGCGATGAAGATCTGGCGCGCTATGTACTCTAACGGAAGGGTGACGATGAAGGTCGTATTCGCTGCGTTGATGGCCGTTTCACTGCCGTTGCACGCACAGGTCGACGTCGAGTCCGCCTGGGCACGACCCACGGTTTCGGGGCAAACGGGCGCTGGAGCGTTCATGCGGCTGACGTCGAAAGAGGGCGCGCGTGTCGTCGGAGTGTCAAGCGCTGTTGCGGGAGTGGTTGAGATTCACGAGATGAAAATGGAAGGCAACGTGATGCGAATGCGCGCGATTCCCGGTCTCGATCTGCCGCCCGGCAGCACCGTCGAACTGAAGCCCGGTGCGCATCACATGATGCTGATGGATCTGAATCGTCCGCTCGGGGTCGGTGAAAAAATCAAGGTCGAACTACGGCTCGAAACCCGCGACAAAAGACTCGTTACGCAGCCGGTCGAGGTGGAGATTCGCCCGCGGGCGCCATAAGCGAGTGCCGTTTGCGAGCAGAGTGCGCGTGTAAGATTCGCGCGCCGATGGACACCGCGCTAATCGCCCCGCAGCTAAAAGCTGAGATCCTGTCCGAGGCACTGCCCTACATCAGGCGTTTTCACGGCAAGACTATCGTTGTCAAGTATGGCGGCAACGCGATGGTCGATCAAAACCTCAAGGAAGCTTTCGCGCACGACGTCGTGCTGCTGAAACTGGTCGGCATGAATCCGGTCGTGGTGCACGGAGGCGGGCCGCAGATCGACGAGGCTCTGGAGCGCGTAGGCAAGAAGTCGGTGTTCCTGCAGGGAATGCGCGTCACCGACGCCGAAACGATGGAAGTTGTCGAGTGGGTGCTGGCTGGCGAGGTGCAGG
Organism: Burkholderiaceae bacterium; assembly: GCA_041747615.1. Lineage (GTDB taxonomy): Bacteria > Pseudomonadota > Gammaproteobacteria > Burkholderiales > Burkholderiaceae_F > JACCZX01. Next base: position 5,053 of record JBGTEW010000032.1, read on the forward strand.
GCGAATTGGTTACGCTGATCAATCGCTTTGGCGGGCAGGCAGTCGGCCTCACCGGCAAGGACGGCGGACTGATTCGAGCGCGCAGGCTGCGCCTGGTCGATAGCGCTGATCCGTCGAAGAGTCACGATATGGGCCACGTCGGCGAGATCGAGGCGATCAATCCGGCGGTGGTCAAGGCTCTGCAGGACGATGCTTTCATTCCGGTGATATCGCCGATCGGCTTCGGTTCGGACAATCTGACGTACAACATCAATGCCGATGTCGTCGCCGGCAAGATCGCCGAAATTCTGAAGGCGGAAAAGCTGGTGATGTTGACCAACACGCCTGGCGTTCTCGACAAGGCGGGCACGCTGCTCACCGGATTATCGGCACGACAGATTGACGATCTGTTTGCAGACGGCACGATTTCCGGCGGCATGCTGCCAAAAATTTCGTCTGCACTGGAAGCCGCAAAGAGCGGTGTCAACTCCGTGCACATCATCGACGGCCGCGTCGATCATTGCTTGCTGCTGGAGATTCTGACCGACCAGGGTGTTGGCACGATGATCAAGTCCCACTGATCACTGCTTTGCTACGCTCCGCATCCCACTTGGTTTGCAGTTGGAGCTCGCATGGCCGCCCGTCAGGGAATTTTTCGTCGCTTCTTCGGCGGTCTATGGAACCTGCTTAACTTCACGCGCCAGCTGATCTTCAACGTACTGTTCCTGGCAATCGTGGTGGTACTGTTGCTGGCATGGTTCGCGACCGATGCTCCGGTCGTGGTTGGACCGGACACTGCCCTCGTTATCAATCTTCAAGGCGATATCGTCGAGGAATACACGATCGGTCCACGCGAAGCTGCTGTGGCAGAGGCTTTCGGCGAGCGGCGTTTCGAGACGCGCTTGCGCGACATTCTGAGCGCCATCGACGCTGCTGCTAAAGATGCGCAGATCACCCGTGCAGTGCTGGTGCTCGACGAAATGGGTGGCGCCGGCGCCGCAACGCTGCGTGAAATCGGTTCGGCACTCGAGCGCTTCAAGGCGAGCGGTAAACCGGTGTACGCATGGGGCGAGGGCTACAGCCAGGCGCAGTACTACCTCGCCTCCCACGCCAACGAGGTGTATTTGCATCCGGCGGGGGCACTGCTGGTGCGCGGGCTCGACGGTACGCGCGGCTATTACAAAGCGCTGCTCGACAAGCTTGGCGTCAAGGTCAACGCCTTTCAGGCTGGACGCTACAAGAGTTTTTCCGAGCCGTTCACCCGCACCGGTGCCACGCCCGAGGCGAGGGAGGCGGATCGCATGCTGTTAGATGGCCTATGGGGCACATGGACCGACGACGTCGAGCGGGTTCGCAAGCTTGAGCCCGGTACGGTCAACTCTGTCATCGCAGACCTGCCGCAGCGCCTGGCGGCAGCTGAGGGCGACATCGCGCGGCTGGCAGCCAACGAGCGACTTGTCGACGGACTAAGAACGCGCGATCAGTTTCGCGAGCAGCTGCTGAAAGGCGGCGCTCCGCGCAGCCTGGACGACGAGGAGACATTCCGGCAGGTTTCGCTGTATTCATACGTTCGCACCCGGCGTCAGCCGATCCTGTCTGATGCGATCGGCGTGATCGTCGCGCAGGGAGAGATTATCGGTGGCGACGCGAGGCAGGGCAGGGTCGGCGCGCGCACGATGGCAGAGCTGATCCAGCGCGCGCGGCAGGACGACAGCATCAAGGCGCTGGTCTTGCGGATCGACTCGCCGGGCGGCCTGGTGCAGGCTTCGGAGATCATTCGCGAGCAGCTGGACCTGACGCGCGCGGCCGGCAAGCCGGTCGTGGCATCGATGGGAGATGTCGCGGCGTCGGGCGGCTACTGGATTGCGATGGGTGCGGACGAAGTTGTTGCCGACCCCGCCACGATTACCGGATCGATTGGAGTGTTCGGTCTGGTGCCGACGTTTGAAGGGACGATGGAAAAGATCGGTGTCAATGTGGACGGCGTCTCGACCACATGGCTTGCCGGAGCGCTCGACCTGCGGCGGCCGCTCGACAAGCGTTTGGCGCAGTCGCTCGAGCTGGTGGTTAACTCCAACTATCGCGAGTTCATAGGGTTGGTCGCCGAGCGCCGCAACACCACACCCGAGAAGATCAATGAAGTAGCGCAGGGCCGGGTATGGACGGGTGCGCAGGCCAAGGAGCGCGGCCTGGTCGATACCCTTGGCGGAATCGATGTAGCGATCAAGAGCGCGGCGCAGCGCGCCGACCTTGGAAAAAGCTACCGACTCGAATACATCGAGCCTGAGCCACGAGGCATCAACCGCTACCTTTCGCTGCTCTTCGGCCGGGTCGCGGCCAAGCTTCGATCCGAGCTCGGGGTTCCGGGTCTGTTTGGCCGCGAAACCAACGGCGTCCGGCGCGATCTCGAACTGCTGTTCGGTGCGCGTGAAAACCCATTGGCCGGGATTTCGTACTGTTTCTGCGAGCTGCGGTAGCTTCGATCCGGCCTGCAATTCGGGCTTAGTTCCGCTCTTTAGCCGAGCGCGAAAGTGTTCGCAGGTGCGGCCGTCTGAGATAGTATGCCTTCACGTCGGCTCCGGCCGGCGGGGTTGTTCCCCCTATTGTCCAACCTCAGGCCGACGGGTCGCCATGGACATCACTGCGCTCGGTATGCGTAAACCCGGTGCCCGGAAGCTGCAGATCCTGCAGATGCTGGCCGCGATGCTCGAGGATCCGAAGGGTGAGAAAGTGACGACGGCCGCTTTGGCTGCCCGGCTCAATGTCTCCGAGGCGGCGCTTTACCGCCACTTTGCGAGCAAGGCCCAGATGTTCGAAGGGCTGATCGAGTTCATTGAAACAACGATTTTCGGCCTGATCAACAAGATCAGCGCGGAGGAGTCCTCGGGCGTCAAGCAGGTGCGGGCGATGGTCGGCATGCTGCTCGAGTTTGCCCAGACCAACCGCGGCATGACGCGGGTGCTGATCGGCGATGCACTGGTCAACGAGAACGAGCGGTTGCAGGAACGAATGAATCAGTTGTTCGAGCGGATCGAGGCATCCATTAAGCAGAGCTTTAGGGTCGCCGTCAGCGAGAACGAGCTGCCAGAATCGTTCGACCCAGGGGCGCGCGCCGCGCTGGTACTGGCTTTCGTGCTGGGCCGGTGGCACCGGTTTGCAAAAACCGGATTTCGAAAGGTGCTCAACGAAGGGCTCGAGGCGCAGATGCCGGCGCTGCTCAGCTGACCGGGCCGCAGACCGCACAGCCAGGGTCGCGCGTGATGCGGACCGAATGCCAGCGCATCGCCAGCGCATCGAGCATCAACATGCGGCCATTCAGCGTTTCACCGACATCTGCCGCCAGCTTCAGCGCCTCAGCCGCCTGCGTTGTGCCGATAATGCCCGTCAGCGGCGCGAATACGCCCATGATCGAACACAGCTCGTCCTGCGCGTCACCGGGCGGGAACAGGCACGCATAACACGGCGAGTCCTCGCGCCGCAGGTCGAACACCGCCACCTGGCCATCGAACCGGATTGCGGCTCCGGACACCAGCGGTTTGCGATGTGCGACACAGGCGCGGTTGACCGCGTGACGCGTCGCAAAGTTGTCGGAGCAATCCAGCACGATCGTCGCCTGCTGTACCAGCTCGTCGAGCGCGGCCGCATCGACCCGGCGAGCGACAGGAATGACTTGCACTTCCGGATTAATCGCACCCAGAGCGACTCGTCCGGACTCTGCCTTCGGTGTTCCGACGCGCTCGGTAGTATGGAGGATCTGACGCTGCAAATTGGTCAGATCGACCGCATCGCCGTCGATCAGCACGATCACGCCGACGCCGGCGGACGCAAGGTAGTACGCCGCCGGTGAGCCGAGGCCGCCAGCCCCCACTACCAGCATGCGCGTAGCCCGAATTTTCTGCTGTCCTTCGACGCCGATCTCGTTCAGCAGAATGTGGCGCGAATAGCGCAGCAGCTCCTGATCGTTCATCTCGAAATGAAAACGGGCCGCATGGCGGCCCGTTGATACCATGCCCTGGGTTACTTTGCGGGTGCGGCCGCAACGCTGTCGGGCTTCGGCTTGGCCACTTCGACCGGCTTGCCCTTCAGGTGATTCAGCGCCTGCAGCATCTGATAATCCTCCGGAGCACCCCAGTCGTAACGCTTGGGTGACACCGACTTGCCGTCAATCGGCTTGACCGGGGTTGCGGATGGAACTGCAGAACCGCGTGGCGCCGCTGCGCCCGGCGGGGTTGTGACTGCACGCGTCACTTCCTCGACCTTCGCACTCTCAAGATGCCGAACCAGATCCGCTTCGCGCACATTGAAGCCGGCGAAATTTCCCTCAGGCGTGTCCTCGACGATGAAGTCAGGGACGATGCCCTTGGCCTGGATTGAACGGCCCTTCGGTGTGTAGTAACGCGCGGTGGTCAGCTTGATCGCGGCCGGCTTGTCACCGTCGATCCGCAGCGGGATGATCGTCTGCACCGAGCCCTTGCCGAACGTCTGCGTGCCCAGCACGACGGCGCGCTTGTGGTCCTGCAGCGCGCCTGCGACGATTTCGGAAGCCGACGCCGAAGCGCCGTTGACCAGCACGATCAGCGGCACCGTCTTGGCTTGAGGCGGCAGTTTCGAAAGAATGTCATCGCCGCGCCCGCGCAGGTAATCTTCCGGGGACGCGACGAACTTGCGGCGCGCATCATTGGTACGTCCATCAGTCGAGACGACCAGCGTTTTCGGCGGCAGGAACGCGGCCGATACACCGACCGCGGAGTGCAGCAGACCGCCCGGATCGTTGCGTATATCGAGTACCAGACCTTTCAGCGGACCCTGCTTGTACAGATCGTTGACGTGCTTGACCAGGTCGTCAACGGTTTTTTCCTTGAACTGTGAAACACGGATGAAACCGTAGCCCGGCTCGATCATTTTCGACTTGACCGACTGCACGCGAATCACATCGCGCACCAGCTTGAACTCGAGCGGCTTGTCTTCGCCCTTGCGCGCAATGATCAGGGTGATCGGCGTACGCGGCTTGCCGCGCATCAGCTTGACCGCCTCAGGCAAAGTCAGCCCCCGCGTGACCTTGTCGTCGATCTTGATGATCAGATCGCCGGCCTTGATGCCGGCGCGCGCGGCGGGCGTATCGTCGATCGGAGCAATGACCCTGATCACGCCGTCTTCGGCGCCGACTTCGATCCCCAGGCCGCCGAACTCGCCCTGGATGTCGCTCTGCATTTCCTTGAAAGCGTCGGCGTCCAGGTAGGCTGAGTGCGGATCCAGTCCCGCGAGCATGCCCGAGATCGCCTCGTGCATCAGTTTCTTGTCGTCGACCGCCTCGACGTAGTTGGTTTTCACCGCGCCAAAGACATCGGTAAAGGCGCGGATTTCTTCCAGCGGGATCGGTCCGCGTGTGTCGCGGAACGCATAAGCCGAGATACCCAGGCTGACCAGCACGCCGGCCACCGCTCCGACGCTGATCAACCCTACACTGCGAGCCCTGCCAGCCATGCCACCCCCATCCGGATATTTACTCATTAACACTAGCGCGAGGCCGCGCCCACAAGCGCGGTAAAAGCCCGCCGTTGCTTACGTAGTTCAAAGTATAGGCTTGCACCATCGTTTGCAACCGCCGTGCCAATGGCGCGACCATTTGTCGGACAGTGATCGATTCCACTCTGTTCCCGAGAGGATTTCGGTTGCCGTACTAACCCCCACTTGCAGCCTGCCCCTGCCGCGCGACCGCCTGCGCGGCGCGCTCGATGGCGGCGGCATTGCCAAGGTAATAGTGCCGGATCGGCTTCAGTTGTGCATCGAGTTCATAGACTAGCGGACGCGCGGTCGGGATGTTCAGCGCGACGATCTCGTCGTCCGACAGTTGATCGAGATGCTTGACCAGGGCGCGCAGCGAATTGCCGTGGGCGGTGACCAAAACCCTGCGTCCTCGCGAAATGGCGGGTGCAATCGAGTCGCTCCAGAACGGGACGACTCGCGCCACTGTGTCACGCAGGCTTTCCGTTGCGGGCACGTCCTCGGGTCGCAGATGCTTGTAGCGCGGCTCGTCGCCGGTTCGACGCGGGTCCGACGGCGGCAGTGGAGGGGGCGCAACGGCGTACGAACGTCGCCAGGCGAGCACCTGTTCCTCGCCAAACTTGGCCGCGGTTTCGGCCTTGTTGAGCCCCTGCAGCGCTCCATAATGGCGCTCGTTCAGGCGCCAACTGTGAACCACCGGAAGCCACATCACGTCCAGGGAGTCGAGCGCGATCCACAACGTGCGGATCGCCCTCCTCAGCACTGACGTGTAGGCGATATCGAAGCCGAAACCTTCGCGCCGCAGCAGCTCGCCCGCAGCCTGAGCTTCCCGCCGGCCGTTTTCAGTCAGATCGACATCGGTCCATCCGGTGAAGCGATTCTCAAGGTTCCACTGACTCTCACCGTGACGCAGCAGCACGAGCTTATACATCTTCATATTCTATAATCCGCGGCTCTGCCGTTCCGCCGTTACCTCTTACCGCCGCATCTTCCGTGCAGTTCTTCGTTGAAAACATCCTCCTGATCGCGATCGCGTTTGTCAGCGGCGCGATGCTCGTTTGGCCGCTGGTGCGCAGCGGAGCGTCGGGGCCGGCTCTGACTACGCTGCAGGTGACGCAGCTGATCAACAGCAAGAATGCGACGATTGTCGATATCCGTCCACCGGAGGAGTTTGCAAAAGGCTCGCTCCCGAACGCGCGGAATTTGCCTGCCGACAAAGTGCAGGCACGCGCCGGCGAACTGAAGAAGGATAAGCCGCTGATTGTCGTGTGCGCCAACGGCAGAGAGGCCGGCAAGGTCGCCGCCCAGTTGCGGGCGAGCGGATTCAGCGAAGTATTCGTGCTCGGTGGTGGTCTTGCCGCGTGGCGCGAAGCCGGACTTCCAATCAGGACTTGAGATGAAACCCTCACCCGCGCGGGTGCAGATGTACAGCACCGCGGTTTGCCCGTATTGCCAGCGTGCCGAGGCGCTGCTGAAAGCTCGCGGTGTCGAGAACATTGAAAAGGTGCGAGTCGATCTCGACGCTGCGCATCTCGAGGAAATGGTGAGACGCTCCGGCCGCCGGACCGTCCCGCAGATTTTCATCGGCGACACGCATGTGGGCGGCTTCGACGATTTGTCGGCACTCGACCGGGACGGCAAGCTAACTGCCCTACTGAATACATAGCCCAAGGAAATTAATGAACGACCCCACTCCCGCCGTCGGCGCTGCCGGCGCCGAACAGGCACCGGTATTCCAGTTGCAACGCGTATATCTGAAGGATGCATCGCTGGAGATGCCGCACGCGCCGCGCATCTTTCTAGAGGCCGAGGCGCCCGCGGTCGACATCCAGCTGGAAGTCAGCAACTCGGCAGTGATTGACGATGTGCATGAAGTCGTCGTACGGGTTACCGCCACTGCCAAGGTCAAGGACAAGGTGCTTTTCCTAGTCGAAGGCAAGCAGGGCGGCATCTTCGAAATTCGCAACCTGGCGAGCGAGCAGATGAACATGGTGCTCGGTGTTGTGTGTCCCGGCATCATTTATCCCTATCTGCGCGCCAACATCGCCGATTTGATATCGCGCACCGGGTTGCCGGCGATCCACCTGGCCGAGATCAACTTCGAGGCGTTCTACTCGCAGAAAGTGGCGGCCCAGGCGCAGCAGCAGCCCGCCGCCGTGACGGCTGCACCCGCCGCCAACGGTCACGGCGCAGC
>JBGTEW010000033.1:0-12910 GCA_041747615.1 Burkholderiaceae bacterium
GCCGATCGACCCCGCGCAGCTGGGCGAGCGACCCCAACAGCGGGTGCCGATGTCACGCCTGCGCCAGCGCGTCGCCGAGCGACTGGTGCAGTCACAGTCGACCGCTGCGATCCTGACGACCTTCAATGAGGTCAACATGCAGCCGCTAATGGAGCTGCGCAATCGCTACAAGGAAAAGTTCGAGAAGGAGCATGGCGTCAAGCTGGGCTTCATGTCGTTCTTCGTCAAGGCGGCGGTGGCGTCGCTGAAACGCTTTCCGGTCGTCAACGCGTCGGTCGACGGGTCCGATATCGTCTATCACGGCTATTTCGATATCGGCATTGCAGTGGGCTCGCCGCGCGGGCTGGTGGTGCCTATCCTGCGCGATGCGGACCAGATGACGTTCGCCGATATCGAGAAGAAGATCGCCGATTACGGCAAGCGCGCGGCAGATGGCAAGCTGGCGCTGGAAGAGCTGACGGGCGGGACGTTCTCGATTTCCAACGGCGGTGTGTTCGGCTCGATGCTGTCGACGCCGATCATCAATCCTCCGCAGTCGGCGATCCTCGGCATCCACGCGACCAAGGAGCGGCCGGTGGTCGAAGACGGCCAGATCGTGATCCGTCCGATGAACTATCTGGCGCTTTCATACGATCACCGGATCATCGACGGCCGCGAGGCAGTGCTGGCGCTGGTCGCGATGAAGGAAGCACTCGAAGATCCGTCGCGTCTTCTGCTGGAAGTCTGATGGCTAAAGCGTTCGACGTCGTCGTGATCGGCGGCGGGCCCGGCGGCTATATCGCGGCCATCCGTGCGGCGCAGCTCGGATTCACGACCGCATGTATCGATGACTGGAAGAACAGCGCGGGCGGCCCTGCACCCGGTGGCACATGCACCAACATCGGCTGCATCCCTTCCAAGGCATTGCTGCAATCGTCTGAGAACTTCGAACATGCTGGTCATTCGTTCGCCGATCATGGCATACAAATCAAGGGTTTAAGTCTGAGTCTGCAGAAAATGCTTGAACGTAAGGATGCGATCGTCAAGCAAAACAACGACGGCATTCTCTATCTGTTCAAGAAGAACAAGATCACGTTCCTTCACGGTCGCGGATCGTTTGTCTCGAGAACAGATGCCGGTTTCGAGATCGCTGTTTCAGAACCGGCAAACGAAACGGTCACCGGCAAGCACGTGGTGGTCGCCACCGGGTCGAATGCGCGACAGCTGCCAGGCGTGCAGTTCGACGAGCTGCGCATTCTCAGCAACGATGGCGCCCTGTCGATTGCGGCAGTGCCGAAGCGGCTCGGGGTCGTTGGTGCCGGAGTGATCGGACTCGAGATGGGCTCGGTGTGGCGACGCCTCGGTGCGGACGTCACGATTGTCGAAGCGTTGCCGGAATTTCTGGGTGCCATCGATCAGCAGATCGCGAAGGAAGCCGCAAAAGCATTCGGACGTCAGGGGTTGAAGATTCAGCTCGGCGTGAAGATCGCCGATGTGAAGATCGACAAGAAGGGCGTGACGGTCAGTTACGCCGACGCCAAGGGCGAGGCACAGGCACTGACGGTTGACGCGTTGATCGTGTCGATCGGCCGCGTGCCGAACACCACCGGGCTCAATGCTGACGCCATTGGCTTGCAACTCGACGAGCGGGGCTTCGTTGCGGTCGATGATCAATGCCGCACGAGTGTTCCGAATGTATGGGCGGTCGGAGATGTCGTGCGCGGGCCGATGCTGGCTCACAAAGCGGAGGAAGAGGGCGTTGCCGTCGCCGAACGCATCGCCGGCCAGCACGGGCATGTCAACTTCAACACGATTCCGTGGGTCATTTACACATCACCCGAGATTGCATGGGTCGGGCAGAACGAGCAGCAGTTAAAGGCCGAAGGCCGTGCGTACAGGGCCGGCACGTTTCCTTTCATGGCCAACGGCCGCGCACGGGCGCTGGGAGATACCACCGGCCTGGTGAAGTTCCTGGCGGATGCGGCGAGCGACGAGATCCTTGGCGTGCACATCATTGGCCCATTCGCCTCCGAGTTGATCGCCGAGGCGGTGGTCGCCATGGAGTTTCGCGCGTCGAGCGAAGACATCGCGCGCATCTGCCATGCGCATCCGTCGCTGTCGGAAGCAACGAAGGAAGCCGCTCTGGCGGTCGACAAGCGGGCGCTGAACTTCTAGCTGATCATCTGTGTCCTTCCGCACGCAGCTCGACGCGGCACTGGTACAGCGCGGCTACACGCTCGACCCCGCACAGCAGGCCGCCGCCGACCGACTGCAACAACTGCATGAAGACTGGGTCGGGTACAAGGGGCAACGCTCGAATGCGCTGAAGAAGCTGATCGCCCACCCGCCGGTGCCACGCGGCGTCTATCTGTGGGGAGGCGTCGGCCGCGGAAAGAGCTTCCTGATGGATCTGTTCTTCGCCACGGTACCGTTGATTCGCAAGACACGCGTGCACTTTCACGAATTCATGCGCGGCGTGCACAGAGAACTCGACGACCTGAAAGGTATCGAGAATCCACTCGATGAAGCAGCGCACCGTATCGCGTCGCGTCACCGCCTGATCTGTTTCGACGAGTTTCACGTCTCGGACATTGCCGATGCGATGATCCTGCATCGCCTGCTTTCGAAGCTGTTCGAGTTGAATGTAGGGTTTGTGATGACGTCGAACTATGCGCCGGATGGCCTGTATCCGGACGGTCTGCATCGGGATCGGTTGCTACCAGCGATCGATCTGCTGAATGAGCAGTTCGACGTCGTGCGGGTAGATGGCGGCATCGACTACCGAAAGCGCGCGATGCTCAACATCAACGCGTATCTGATGCCCGGCGGTCCGGCGGCCGACGCCGCGCTGCATGTTTCGTTCGGGCAGATCGCCGAGGCTGATGATGACGATCCGGTGTTGCAGATCGAATCGCGCAGGATTCGTGCGCGGCGGCGAGCTGGCGGTGTGGTCTGGTTCGACTTTGCGGTCCTCTGCGGTGGTCCGCGATCGCAGATTGATTACCTCGAGATTGCAGCGCAGTTTCATAGCGTGCTGCTGTCGAACATTCCGTGCATGGGCGCGGGACAAGCCTCGGAGGCGCGCCGTTTCACTTGGCTGGTCGATGTTCTCTACGATCACCGGATCAAGCTGGTCGCCTCGGCCGAGGCTCCGCCCGCGCAGCTTTATCTGGCGGGCGTGTTGACGAACGAATTTGCACGGACGGTGTCTCGGTTGCATGAAATGCAGTCGCGCGAGTATCTGGAAGCGCAGAGGCGGTGATCGGGCTATGAGATTCATGCTGTGGCCTGCAATGGTGTGGACCCTTGCTGCCAACGCGAGCGACTTCGGCACCCGCCATCCCGTCGGCAGCATTCGCGACAGGGCGCAGGCACAGGCAGCATTGAAGGCGGCCGATGCCGAGCTGCAGCGCATCCGTCAGAACGCCATATCGCGCGAGGCCGAGTGCTATCGGAAATTCCTCGTTAACTCCTGTCGCGACGATGTGCGACGTGAAATGGAGCTGGCCGAGCGCGAAGTCAGGAGAGTAGAGGTCGAAGCCCGAGGTTTACAACGCCGGCTCGACGCTGACGATCTCGCCCGGCGCCGCGCCGCCGATGCCGAGCAACGCGCAGTCGAAGATAAGCAGCGTGCGCAGAATTCAGAGGCCGCTCGCGCCGCCAGCGAGAAGCGCGAAGCGGAAATGATGCAGCGCTCGGGCGCGAGCGCGAAGCGCTTTCGAGGTGATCCGGAATCGGCAAGCGAGCCGGTGCGGCAGCGCCCTGCGCAGGATGGGCCTACCGCCGAGGAGCGCGCCGAGAACGCGCGCAGGTTCGAGCAGAAGCAGGCGCAGGCTGAGAAGCGGGCGCAGCAGAAGGAGGCCGAGCGCAAGAAGAACGAACAGAGGCGCGCGGAGAAGCGCAAGCAAATGGAGCAGCGGGAAGCCGAGCGGGAAGCGGTGCGTCAGAAAGCCGCGCAGGCCCTCAAATAGGCGTTTTATCGCTTTAACAGCGTCGGCGCTGGCTCAATAAGATGCTGAAAGTCACGGGGAGGGACTGTGCTCAATCGTCGCGAGTTTCTTGGAATCGCAGGTCTAACCGCTGCGTGGCCGCACTGCGCCACTGCCGCCGGGCCGTCCGGTGTTCTGGTCAACGACATTCATTCGCAGCTCAACGCGACACGGGTCCATCGGATCGTGCAGCCGGAGACACTCGATGCGGTGCGTTCTGCACTCCGTGTAGCGCGGCGCGAGCAGCGGGCCGTGTGTATTGCGGGGGGACGCCACGCGATGGGATCGCAGGCATTCGCAACCAATGGGGCGCTGATCGATATCCGCAATCTGGACCGGGTGCTTGCGTTCGACACGACGCGTGGCGTGATCGAGGTCGAGTCGGGCATCCAGTGGCCGAAGCTGTTCGCCGAGCTGAGAGCGGCCCAGCGCGGTCGCGACCGGCAGTGGGGATTTGCGCAGAAGCAGACCGGCGCTGATCGCCTGACGATCGGCGGCTGTCTGGCGGCCAATGTGCACGGCCGGGGTCTGAGCCTGCCTCCGTTCGTGGGAGACGTCGAGTCATTCACGCTGCTCGACGGCCGAGGCGAGCTGCTTAACTGCAGCCGCACCGAGAACCCCGAGCTCTTTCGGTTGGCGATTGGGGGTTACGGACTGTTCGGATTCATCTATTCGGTGAAGCTGAGGCTGGTGCCCCGGCGCAAGATCGAACGTGTGGTCGAAGTACGGGAGATTGACGGAATTCCGGCCGCGTTTGCCGATCGCATCCGCGACGGCTTTATTTACGGCGACTTTCAATATTCGATCGACGATCGCGCCGATGGATACCTGCGCCAGGGCGTGTTCTCCTGCTACAGACCAGTGGCTGATTCGATGCAGATTCCGGAAACGCAGAAGCAACTCGCCGAGCGCGACTGGACCGATTTGCTCTACCTAGCGCATTTCGATAAGGCGGAGGCGTTCAGGCGTTACGCCGGCTACTACCTTTCGACCAACGGTCAGCTCTACTGGTCGGACGAGCACCAGATGAGCGTGTATCCGGACCACTATCACCGGGTGCTGAACCGGATCAGCAAGGCCAAGCACAAGGCCACCGAAGCCATCACCGAAATTTACTGCGAGCGCGACGCGCTCGTTTCCTTTATGGCGGAGGCGCGTGACGATGCGCGCCGCCATCAGGTCGAGATCATCTACGGAACGGTGCGTCTGATCGAGCAGGACAACGAAAGTTTTCTGGCGTGGGCCAAGAAGCCGTATGCCTGCGTCATCTTCAACCTGCATGTGGTCCACACGCCGCAAGGCATCCGCCACGCGGCCGATGCGTTCCGGCGCCTGATAGACATCGGCATCCGGCACGGTGGCAGCTACTTTCCGACGTATCACAAGTACGCCACCCGCGAGCAGGTCGAAACCTGCTACCCGCAGCTCGCAGAGTTCCTGCAACTGAAGCGCAAGCACGATCCTTCCGAAGTGTTTCAGAGCGACTGGTATCGCCACTACCGAAAGATGTTTGCGAGCTGATGCTTGCGCTGGACGAGCCGCAGCGACTCGCCCCCGTGCTGTGGACGCTGCTGGCGCTTTTCATTGCTCGCGTCGTCGGCCAGGCGCTGGTCGCCTTCCTTGACGTCGGGTTCCTGCCGCCGATGCTGCACTGGTACTCCGGGCTGCTTCCGTATCAGTACCTGTTGCCGGCGCAGATCGTGATCATCGCGTTGATGCTGAAGATATGTGTCAACTTCACGCGCGGCGGCGGCTTGTTCGTTACTCCGCGGCGTTTCTTTGCCGTGTATTGGCTCCGATTCGGCTACCTCTATCTCGCCGTGATGCTGGTGCGTTATCCCGTTCAGATGGCGCTGCATCCTGAACTGCGCTGGTTCGGCGGGACCATACCGATTTTCTTCCACTGGGTACTGGCGGCGTTCGTGATTCTGGTGGGCCTGCACCACCGCCACCGGATCCGAGCATGAACATCGCGGAGCCGATGACAATGATCACCGACTACGCGCTCGCGGGTGTCACTGCGTGGCTTGGCTTGCGGCTGGCAACCGCGCGTGAAGGACAGGTTTCGCGCCTGTCATGGGCTCTGGCGTTCGCCGCTCTCGCCTTTGCAGCTGCGCTGGGTGGCACGTATCACGGGTTCGCGCCGCACCTGTCCGAAAGCGCGCTTCATCTGTTGTGGAAGGCAACCTTGCTTGCCGCCGGGATTGCCAGCTTCAGCACGCTGGCCGGCTCTGCGACCGCGATGACCACTGGCGGCTTGCGAACGTTCTTGGTCGCATTCGCAGTGATCAAGCTCGTGCTGTACTCAGCATGGATGCTCGGGCACAGCGATTTCGTCTACGTGATCGCCGACACCGGCGCCTCGATGGCCGTGATGGGCGCGCTGCATGCCTGCTCGGTGATCAGAGAGGGCGATCGTGCTTCGTGGCTGATGTTGGCAGGCGTGGCGATATCGGCGATCGCGGCAGCCGTGCAGGCGAGTGGATTTGCATTGCACCGCCACTTCAACCACAACGATCTGTATCACGTGATCCAGATCGTTGCGATGATGTACTTCTATGGCGGTGCCAGAAGGCTGCTCGACCGCAAAGGCTGAACTATCCCCGGCGCTTCGGCGGCTCCAGCTTGACGATCGCCAGCGATAGATTGTCACCCCGGCCCTCGGCGCGCTCGCGTGCGAGCGTCATCATTTCTTCCGACGCTTCGCGTGGAGAGAGGCCGTTCAGAATGCGCCCCAGTTCGTCATTCTCGAAGTACGCCCACATGCCGTCGCTTGCGAGCAGGAACGCATCTCCGACCCGCAGCGCGTGCTCCTCGCCGATGATGATCTTCGGTTTCTTGTTGATGCCAAGCGCGCTGACCAGGATGTTCTTGTAGCGCTGCGCTGCGATCTCAGCGTCTTCGTGCCGACCTTCCTCACGCAATTGCTGCGCGTAGGTCTGATCCTCGGTGCAGTGGGCGAGCTTGCCGCCGCGGAAGAAATACAGCCGCGAGTCGCCCGCGTGTGCCCAGATCGCATACTGCTTCTTGATGATCAGCGCGCAGAGCGTGGCGTGCGGCTCTTTCTCGCTCGATATCGCAGTGAGGCGGATCACGGTGTGTGCCTCTGCCGCCAGGTGCAGCAGCATCTCGCGAAACGTCGAATCGTGCTCGGACATGTCGCAGAACAGGCTTTCGGCAGTCGAGATCACCTGATCGGCCGCCTGCCGGCCGCCCGTGCGGCCTCCCATGCCATCGGCAACGATGGCAAGCATCGCCCCTGGGTTGCGCTCACTGGTGATAATCGCGACCCGGTCCTGCTGCTCGTGACGGTCGCCTATGTGAGTGGCGACGCAAGCGTTGACTTTAAAGCTGGACACGCGGTGTTCTGGTCGTTTCGATCAGTCTATCATCGGCTTTCGCGCGCTACCGGTAGCGACGATGGGAGCGCGTCTTTCGGGCTTACTTCGATCATTTGCCCTTTGTGCCTGATGGTTGCATGACAATGGACCAGGAAGAAATAAAGCGGCGCATTATCGAGCTGCAGATTGAACATCGCGATCTGGACGCGGCGATCGACCGGCTTGCCGATCAATTGAGTATCGACGATCTCGCGCTTCGGCGCATGAAGAAACGCAAGTTGCAGATCAAGGACACGCTGGCGCGACTAGAGATGCGCCTGGTGCCCGATATCCCGGCGTGACGCCGGCATCGGTGGCGCTGCGTCCTGAGAGCCCGGTTCGGGCACGGGTTATAGATGCCTTCGCCGCCAATGGTGCACTGGCTGGCGCGGTTCGCGGCTTCGTTGCGCGGGCATCGCAGGCCGACATGGCCGCGGCCGTGTACGACGCGATCGAGTCTGGCGGCACGCTGATCGCGGAAGCGGGCACCGGCACCGGCAAGACGTTCGCGTATCTGGTGCCGGCGCTGTTGGCAGGCGGCAAGGTCCTGATCTCGAGCGGCACCAAGCCGCTGCAGGACCAGTTGTTCCGCAAGGATCTGCCGGCCGTGCTCGAGGCGCTGCATATCAATGCGGCGACGGCGTTGCTGAAGGGGCGCGCGAATTACGTGTGCCTGCACAGGTTGTCGCGAGCAGAAAGTGAAGGACTGTTGCCGACGCGCGAAGATGTCATTCATCTGCGCTCGGTGGCTCGCTTTGCGGCGGCCACGTCAACCGGAGATCGCGCCGAGCTCGCCGCAGTGCCCGAAAACGCTTCAATCTGGCCGCTGGTCACATCGACGCGCGACAACTGCCTGGGCACCGAGTGCCCCCGTTTCGCGGAGTGTTTCGTATACAAGGCGCGCCGCGAGGCACAGGCGGCGGACATCGTCGTCGTCAATCATCACCTGTTCATGGCGGATCTCGCGTTTCGCGATGACTCGATCCATGATTTCCTGCCGACCGTCGATACGGTGATTCTGGACGAAGCGCATCAGCTGCCGTCGATCGCGGCGGATTTCTTCGGCGATTCGCTTTCTCTGGCGCAGTTGCTCGAGGCGGGGCGCGATGCGCGTGCGCTTGGCCTCGCGCGCGCGGCGGATGGTGCTTCGTGGATAACGCTGACGAGCCGGTTTGAGCGAGCCGTACGCGATCTGCGGCTCGCCCTGGGCGCTGTTGGGCTCGCGCCCGGATCGCGCACACCGCTCGACCGGATCGAGCGGCGCAGTGAACTGGGACCGTCGTTCGAGGCACTGGATGAGGCCGGCGCCGAGCTCGGGCGCGCGCTCGAGATCAATCGCGGCCGCGATGCCGAGCTGGACCTTCTGATTACGCGGGTCGCCGTGCTGCGGAGGACGCTGGGCGAGTGGAGCGTCGCGCTCGCCAAGCCTGTCAGCGACGATGCAGAGACATTTGATGACGACACGTATGCGAACAGTGCGCCCGCGGTGCGCTGGATTTCGGTGTCGGCCCACGGTGCGCAATTCAATCAGACTCCGCTCGTACCCGGCCAGGCGCTTGCACGTGCACGAGCCGCGCAGCCTCAAGCCTGGATCCTGACGTCGGCGACTCTGACAGCGGCAGGGCGATTCGATCACTACCTCTCCGAGGTCGGGATCGAAGGTGCGGTGACCGCACGCTGGAGCAGCCCGTTCGATTTCCCGCGCCAGGCGTTGCTGTACTTGCCACACTCGCTTCCTTCCCCGTTCGACATTGGCTTTGCAGAGAAAGTCGCGGAGGCCGCCTGGCCGCTGGTGCGCGCCAACGGTGGCCGCGCGTTCATCCTGTGCACCACGTTGCGCGCGGTCGACAAGGTGGCAGAGCGTCTGCGGCAACTAATGGCTTTCGAGGATCAGCAGCTGCCTCTGCTCGTGCAAGGCACCAGCACCCGGCGTGCACTGATCGACGCCTTTCGCAGCACCGGCAACGCAGTGCTGATCGGCAGCATCAGTTTCTGGGAAGGCATCGACATCCGGGGTGACGCGCTATCGTTGGTGGTGATCGACAAGCTGCCGTTCGCGCCGCCGGACGATCCGGTGGTGGAAGCGAAGATCCGCTACCTGCGGAAAATCGGTCGCAACCCGTTCAACGAGTATCAGCTGCCGCAAGCCATCATGCTGATCAAGCAGGGCGTGGGACGATTGATTCGCGACGAGAATGATCGAGGCCTCCTGATGTTCATGGATGAGCGGGTGCTGACAAAGGCCTATGGGAAAAGCGTGCTCGCCAGCCTGCCACCGTTTGCGCGCACACGCAGCGAAGCCGAGGCTATCGGGTTCCTGACGCGCCAAACTCTCAGCGCGACCAGCGTGGGTTAACACACACCATGCACAACTCGTCCTGTAGCACGCCATCAACGAGCATGAAACCGCGTTCGAACCGAATCTCTGAAAACCGGCCCCTTCGTACAGCCCGATCGCCGGCACATTGAGCGCATTAACGCCGAGATTGACCTGCCGCAGCCCCTCCATTGCGAATGCGTGCTTCAGCGCCTGGTCAACAAGCAGGCGACCCGCACCCTTGTGGCGGGCTTCAGGAGAAACGTACATGCCCCAGATGAAGGCCTTGTGCCACAACTTGCGCGCCTTCTCGCGCTGAATTCCGACGACTCCGATCAAGACGGAATCGGTGAACGCTCCGAAAATTGCGCGGTCTGCGCTCGCGTTCAGGCGCTCCGCGATCACTTCAGGAGGCTTTTCGCACTCTTCCTGGTAACTTGACGCGAACGCGGTCGGGCATTCAAGCAGTCCGCGCAACCTCAGAGCCTGAAATTCGTTTCCGTTTGCCGGGCCGATGATGCGAATGATCATCTCCGCCCACGCGTGGTGGCCGCGAGTTTCACCGCTGAGGCTCGGCGATGCCGAGGTCACGACATATCTTTTTAGCGAGGTGATTGTTGATCTCGCTGTGACGCGGAACCGCACTGCGCGTGTTAAGTGCTGAGTTGTGCCACCAGGAATGACGGCCACCCTCGCGTAAGAGATGGCAGCCGTGCGCGGTGAGATGTTGAAGCAACTCTCGCCGCTTCATACAGCGATAGGCAGCTCTTCGTATCCAGTGCCAGCGGCCCCTCGTGCCTCGGCTCGATTATGATCGAGAGCCTCGGAGAGCGTGACACGAAGCGACTCGAGCAACTCGTCGCGTGAGGCCTCCTGACAGTTGACACCGGGCACCTCCTCAATCCAGCCGATCCACCATCCTTCATCCTGTTTGATGACCGCTGTGTACGTCTGCTGGTTCATGCCTACCTCTTCTGGCGGAGATACCTGCTGTCAGGAAAATTAAGCGCCAGCACGCGCTCAGCGTCGGCCTGCAGGTCTTTCATTTGCAGCGCTTCATACGAGCGGGCGATGATCGACAACGCCTCCTCCGTGGCC
Source organism: Burkholderiaceae bacterium (assembly GCA_041747615.1). Taxonomy (GTDB): domain Bacteria; phylum Pseudomonadota; class Gammaproteobacteria; order Burkholderiales; family Burkholderiaceae_F; genus JACCZX01. The sequence goes on from JBGTEW010000033.1 coordinate 10,764, forward strand.
GGTGTTCGCTGAAAATCGCGCACGACCGTCTGCGCACGCTGAATGGCTGCGAGATACGCCATGCGCGTGAAGTAATAGCGTGCGACGTTGACCTCGGACTGTGCCTGCGCGTTTACCAAATACGTCATCCGAGCCCGCGCATCCGAGGCGTATTTGCTGTCGGGATAACGCGTCACCAGATCCTTGAAGGCGTCGAATCCTTCGCGCGCCGCCTTTGCATCACGCTCCGAAACGTCCTGCGCCATGAAGCGGCCGAGAAATCCCATGTCTTCGTTGAACGAGGCCAGCCCTTTCAGGTAGTACAGGTAGTCGACATTGGGGTGATTCGGATACTGGCGAATGAAGCGGTCCGCAGCCTGGATCGCCTGCACGCTCTCGCCTTCCTTGTAATACGTATAGGAAATCTCCATCAATGCCTGCTGTGCGTGGCGACCGAAGGGATAGCGGGATTCCAGCTTCTGATACAGCTCGCGCGAACGTTTCCAGGCACCGCTGTTCATCTCGGCGCGCGCCTCGGAGTACAGCTTGTCCGCGTCCCACTTCGCGGTTTCGTCGCGCGCTCCCCAGTTGATTCCGAGCCAGCTGCAACCGCCGAGGGCCGCGGCGAACAGGATCATCGTCAGTGTCGAGACGATGTGTGCAATGGGTTGCGATCGATGCGAGTTCATGTTGCGCAAACCTGGGTGACAGTGTGGTTCCAGTATATCGTTGGCTCGATGCAATCCGAGAGCCTTGAAGACAGCGACGACGCGCCGCTTGCTCCCGCCACGCTGGCGCTGCGTGTCGATGATCGTTTCGCCGGAGAGCGGTTGGACAAGGCATTGGCGCAATTGATCCCAGACGTGTCGCGCAGCCGGTTGCAGCAATGGGTGAGTGCCGGTGTGGTGCGGGTCAACGACGTGGCGGTCAAGCCGCGCCATACGCTGGGGTTTGGTGATCTGATCGAACTCGAGCCCCAGCCGGCTCCCGATGCTGCTGCCTATACGCCGCAGCCGATGCCGCTCGACGTCGTGTTCGAGGATGAAGCCATTGTGGTGCTCAACAAGCCTCCGGGGCTCGTCGTGCATCCGGGGGCAGGCAACTGGTCGGGGACGCTGCTGAACGGCTTACTGTCGTATGCGCCTGCGTTGGCCGGCGTGCCGCGGGCCGGCATCGTGCACCGACTCGACGCCGACACGTCAGGTTTGATGGTGGTGGCCAAGACGCTGGCTGCCCAGACCGATCTGGTTCGCCAGCTGCAGGGCCGGACAGTGACGCGCGAGTACTGGGCGGTCGTGCTCGGCACTCCGCCGTCGAGCGGTGTGGTCGACAAGGCGATCGCACGCGATCCGCGCAACCCGCTGCGCTTCAAGGTAAGCATCGCATCTTCGGCCAGACTGGCGCGCACTCATTTCGTTCGCATCGATACCGTGCGCGATAACGGTGCCGAGATCACATGGCTGGCTTGCCGGCTGGAGACTGGCCGCACGCACCAGATTCGCGTGCACCTGGAGCACCTGGGCCATCCGCTGGTCGGCGATCCAATCTATCGGAAGCGGCTGCCGCCCCGCGACGATTCCGCGGGCGGCTGGAAGGCATTCGGTCGCCAGGCGCTACATGCATGCCGGCTGAGTTTCGATCATCCTGAAACCGGTCACCGATTGATGTGGTTTCAGCGGCCCGCACCCGATCTTTTGCAGCTGATGACCGGGCTCGGGTTTGGGGCGCTCGATTCGCCGAGCCGAGCGTTCGAACCATGAGCATCGACTGGATTCGGCCCGATTGGCCGGCGCCGGCGAACGTGCGCGCGCTGATCACAACGCGCGCTGATGGTGTATCCCAAGGCCCGTATGCCGGTTTGAACCTCGGGCTCGCCAGCGGCGATGAGATCGCCGATGTAAGGGCGAACCGAGTGCGCCTGCGGGCGGTACTTCCCGCCGATCCGGTCTGGCTAAACCAGGTTCACGGCGCGGCTGTGATCGACGCGGGACGTGGCGGAGCGACCACCGCCGATGCTTCGTTCACCGATGCGCCGAATGTCGTGTGCGCAGTATCGATAGCCGATTGCATGCCGGTGCTGTTCGCGGACACCGCGGGGCTCTGCGTCGGCGTGGCGCACGCCGGGTGGCGTGGCCTTGCGGCCGGCGTCATCCAAGCGACGGCGCAGG
>JBGTEW010000034.1:0-4064 GCA_041747615.1 Burkholderiaceae bacterium
CCGGGTCGCGCGAGCGCCACCGCTGAAACTCGACCGGGTGGCGTTCGGCAATCTCGTCCAGCGTCAGTCCTTCGAAAAAGCCAAACGAGCGCTCGCGCAGCCTCGGTTCCGCAATGACGCCGAGGCCGAGCCGCTCGGCCACAGGCACCGCGGTCAGCCAGGCCCTTGAGAGCTCGCTCGAATACACCGCTGCAATCGGCTCGTTCGACAAGCATTCAGCCAGCCGCGCCGCCTGCAACACGCCGAGTGGCGACAGGGAAATGTCGAGCTGCCCCTGAATCCGGTGCTCTGCATTCCACGCGGTCTCGCCGTGCCTGATCAGCAGCAACGTCGTCGTCATGCCGCCAGTCGCGGGTTCAGCGTGTAAGTGCCGGTAATCTGCGCCTTCGCCACCACATGGCGTTCGATCGCCTTCAGCACGTCAGGTCCGCTGAACTTGCCTTCGAGCGGAACCCGATCGATATCGAGCGCGTACAGCGTGAACACATAGTGATGAACGATCGAGTCGTTCCACGGCGGGCACGGGCCGTCATAGCCGAAGTAATCGCCGTTCATGTCGTGGTCGCTGGCAAACCACTCCGTGTAGCCGTTGATTCCCTGCCTCGTGTTGTTCGGTGCCACCGGGCCGTTCTTGCCGCGCGGCTTGACTTCCTTTGAGTAGCTGCCCGCCTCGATAGAGCGCTGCGTTGGTGGAATATCGACCAGCACCCAGTGAAAAAAGTCGATGCGCGGCAGCGATGCAGGAATCTCGCGGTCTTCCTTCATCACATCATCCGCCTTGCTAGGCACATCGACGTCATGGCAGATCAGCACGAAAGACTTCGCCGCTGCCGGCACTTCATCCCACGCCAGATGAGGATTCCGGTTGTCGGAAAGGGTTGCGTGCTTGGCGGGATCGGGCTTGCAAAAGGCGAACTCGGCCGGGATCGGCTTACCGTCTTGAATCGAAGTGCTGGATAGTTTCATCGGATCGCGTCGCTACAGAGGTTATGTTGGCAATCATGATAGGCGACGAGCCGGCGCGGCTCGTTCCCGCGCGCGATCTGCCAGACGCCGGTCGCGAATTTCAGAGATCTACTCGACGGTCACGCGCGCCCACTTTCGCTTGCCCACCTGCAGGACGCAGGTTCCCCGCGGAACCACCAGCGTGCGGTCGCTGACTTTCTGGCCATCGATTTTCACGCCGCCCTGCTCGATGTTGCGGAGAGCTTCGGTCGTCGACGGCGCCAATCCGGCTCGCTTCAGCAATGTTGCAATTGGAACTCCCTCATCGCCGCCGGGCAGAGTGACATGCGGCATGTCGTTGGGAATTGCACCCGCCTTGAAGCGCGCCATGAATTCGAACGCAGCCATCTCGGCTGCCTGTTCCGAATGAAACCGGGCCACGATCTCCTTGGCGAGCAGCACCTTGACGTCGCGCGGATTGCGCCCTTCACTTGCCTGCTGCTTCAACCCCTCGATCTCCTCGTTCGAACGCAGTGACAGCAGTTCGTACCAGCGCCACATCAGCTCGTCCGAGATCGACATCGTCTTCGAGAACATCTCGAACGCCGGCTCGGTGATGCCGATCGTGTTGCCCTTGCTCTTGGACATCTTTTCGACGCCGTCGAGCCCTTCGAGCAGCGGCATTGTCAGGATGCATTGCGGCTCCTGGCCGTAATGGCGTTGCAACTCACGCCCGACCAGCAAGTTGAAGCGCTGGTCGGTGCCACCGAGCTCCAGATCGGATTCGAGCGCCACCGAGTCGTAACCCTGCATCAGCGGATACAGCAGCTCATGCATCGCGATCGGGTTGTTCTCCCTGTAACGCGTCGCGAAGTCGTCGCGTTCGAGCAGCCTGGCCAGCGTGTAGCGCGATGCCAGCTTGATCATGCCGGCAGCGCCCAGCGGCTCCGACCATTCGGAGTTGTAGCGAATCTCTGTCAATTCGCGCCGCAGTACGAGGCCGGCCTGGTCGAAGTACGTTCTGGCGTTCTCTTCGATCTGCTCGCGCGACAGTGGCGGGCGCGTGGTGTTGCGCCCCGACGGATCGCCGATCAGCGCGGTGAAGTCGCCGATCAGAAAAATGACCGTATGGCCGAGATCCTGCAGTTGGCGCAGCTTGTTCAGCACCACGGTGTGGCCGAGGTGAAGATCGGGTGCCGTCGCATCCAGGCCGAGCTTGCAACGCAGGGGCTTGCCGGTCGCCTCGGCCCGCGCCAGCTTCTGGGCAAACTCGGACTCAACGAGCAATTCGTCGCTGCCGCGCTTGACCAGCGCCATTGCACGTTCGACCTCGGGTCCGACCGTGTAAGTTTTGCTCTTGTCTCGCATTGACTCGGACCCTCGACAGCCAGCTATACTCGCGCCCACGACAAAAAAGCGCACCGATGCGTGCGCTTTTTTCTTACTTTTTCGGTAGATGCCATTGTCGATTCTATCCAAACGACTTGCACTTCTTGCAAGCGACACCCGACTCGGTTTCCGTCTGGTTTCGCGGCGATGGAGAAAGCTGGACGGAGCAAAGCGTAAGCGCATGGAGCTGGCGGCTGTTTTCTCGCTGCTGCCCCTGTCGGCCGCGATCGCGGCGCTGGCTGTGGCACCCGCCGCCTTTCAGCTTGACGTATCGCAGATGCAAATGGCGGTTGAAGAAGTCGCCACGCCCTCGATCGCCGACCAGGTTGCCGAGCTCATGGCGCGCGAAGACACGCATTTACGCGAAGTTCGAGTGCAGCGCGGCGAGACGCTAGCGGCCCTTTTCAGCCGGCTTGGCATCGATGACGCTGCCGCGCTGCGCTTTGCGCAGACCGATGTGGCGGCTCGCCCGTTGGTGCGGCTGGCACCGGGTCGGTTCGTTCAGGCCAGCATTACGTCGGACGGCCGTCTTAAATGGCTGAAGGCTCACAGCGCGGGCGATCTCAACGGTCCGCTGGCAACCACTCGAATTTTGACGCTGGATCGCGAACCGTCCCAGCGCGGATTTCGCATCGCAGAAGCCGATGTAGCACTCGAGCGTCGGATCGAACTGAAGACCGGTGAAGTGCGCGTGTCGCTGTTCGGCGCCACCGACGAAGCAGGCGTTCCGGACGCCATCGCGCAGCAGATGATCGATGCGCTCGAAAGCGAGATCGATTTTCATCGCGATCTGCGGCGCGGTGACCGGTTCAACCTGATTTACGAGGCGCTGTATGCCTCGGGCGAGTACTTGCGCGCCGGGCGCCTGCTGGCGATCGAGATGGAAAACGACGGCCGGCGGCTTGCCGCGTACTGGTTTGCCAACGGCAGCCGGCACGGAGGCTTTTACGCCGCTGACGGAAGCAGCCTGAAGCGCGCGTTTTTGCGCTCGCCGCTTGAGTACACACGCGTCAGCTCTGGCTTCAGCTCCAGCCGCGTCCATCCGATTTTCGGATACGACGCCGCCCATCGCGGAGTTGACTACTCGGCCCCTTCCGGCACCAACGTGCGCTCGATAGCCGAAGGCGTGGTCACATTCGCCGGTTGGCAACGCGGCTATGGCAACGTGGTGGAGATCCAGCACGACGGCAAGTATGCGACGCTGTACGCGCACTTGCAGTCGATAGCGTCGGGGCTGCGTCAGGGCGTTCGGATAGGCCAAAGCGAATCTGTCGGTACCGTCGGCATGACCGGGTGGGCCACTGGACCGCATCTCCACTTTGAACTTAAGGTGCACGACGTTCACGTCAATCCACTGACCGCCGAGCTGCCGCTTGCCGAACCTCTCGCGGCCGGCCAGCTGGGCGCCTTTGCGCAAGCGACAGGGTCCCTGCGCGGCCAAATGGCACTGCTGGAACGCGTCGGCATCGCTCTGGATCGCCCGCGCTAGCAAGCCTGCCTTGCTTTTCATCGGTTTAATGTCGGGCACGAGCCTGGATGGCGTCGACGCCATCCTTGCCGATTGCTCGTCGTCGCCACCGCGCACTGTTGCTCACTCGTACCAGCCGTTCAGTGACGATCTGCGCGCCGCATTAACCTCGCTGAGCGCCTCCGGGCCGGACGAGATCGAGCGCACCGGCGTGGCCGCACGCGAACTCGCGCACGTGTATGCCGTTGTGGTCGACACTCTG
>JBGTEW010000035.1:0-8544 GCA_041747615.1 Burkholderiaceae bacterium
CTGGTGGTCGAGAACCGGCCCGGCGCGGCGACGATGATCGGCGCCGAAGCGGTCGCGCGTGCGCCTGCTGACGGCTACACGGTGCTGAGCGGTGACAACGGCACGTTCGTTTTCAACACGGCGCTGTACAAGAAAGTGCCGTATGACCCGCTGAAGGACTTTGCCCCGATCGGATTGATGGCACGCTTTCCGCTGATCGTCGTCGCCAATCCGGCCGCTGGTTTCAAAACCATGCGCGACTTGGTCGATGCATCGAAGAAGCAGCCGGGCAAGCTGTCGTACGCGTCGGTTGGCGCCGGCAGTCCGCATCACCTCGCGATGGAGTTGATCAAGGATCGAACCGGCGCATTTATCGTTCACATTCCCTATCGCGGCGCTGCGCCCGCGGTGCAGGACGTGCTCGGCAACCAGTTGCCGGTGATGGTGATAGACACCGCGGTGGGCTTGCCGCACATTCGCTCCGGCAAGCTGGTGCCGCTGGGTGTGATGAGCCGCCAGCGGCTTCCCACCTTGCCCGATGTGCCGACACTCGAAGAGCAGGGCATTCGCGATACCGAGGTCTATGCCTGGCAGGGGATGGCGGTGCCCGCGGCGACACCGCGCGAAGTCACGGCGAGGTTGACGACCGAATTGAATCGCGCGATCACGACGCCGGATGTCACGCGTCGGTTGCAGGAGTTCGGCCTCGAACCCATTCCGGGCAGCGCCGAACAGATGGCTGCGTACATCAAGAGCGAAACGGCACGCTGGCATGCGCTGATCAAGCAGCGCGGGCTGACCCTCGACTAACCTGCGGCACGATCGCGCGTGCCGCACAATATCCCGCTGATTACCACGCTGGCGGCCGCGCTCGGCCTGGCGTTGGTATTCGGCTTCATCGCCGCCCGCCTGCGACTGCCGGCGATCATCGGATATCTGCTGGCCGGGGTTGCACTGGGCCCGGCGACTCCCGGCTTCGTCGCCGATCTTGCAATTGCCGGGCAGTTGGCCGAGATCGGCGTGATGCTGCTGATGTTCGGCGTCGGCCTGCACTTTGCACTCGACGATCTGCTCGAGGTGCGCAAGGTGGCGTTGCCCGGTGCAATCGTGCAGATGGCGGCGGCGACGGCGTTGGGCATGTTGCTGGCACATGCATGGGGCTGGAGCATCGGCGCGGGCCTGGTTTTCGGGCTCGCGCTGTCGGTCGCCAGCACGGTCGTGCTGTTGCGTGCACTCGAAAGTCGCGGCTTGCTCGAATCGGTCAATGGTCGAATCGCGGTTGGCTGGCTGGTGGTCGAAGACCTGGCGGTGGTGTTGCTGCTGGTGCTGCTGCCGCCGCTGGCCGGCTGGCTCGGCGGCGTAGGGGCCGACCGAACCGGCGCCGATCTCTTTGCCGCGCTGGGCAATACGCTGTTGCGGGTCGGCGGCTTCGTGCTGCTGATGCTGATTGTTGGCCGGCGATTGTTTCCATGGATTCTGTGGCAGGTCACGCGCACCGGCTCGCGCGAGTTGTTCACACTGTGCGTGATCGCAGCGGCGGTGACGATTGCGTTCGGCTCGGCGGAACTGTTCGGCGTGTCGTTCGCGCTCGGCGCGTTCTTCGCCGGCATGGTATTGCGCGAATCAGAATTCAGCCAGCGGGCCGCCACCGAGTCGTTGCCGCTGCGCGACGCCTTTGCGGTGCTGTTCTTTGTCTCGGTCGGCATGCTGTTCGACCCGTCCGTGCTGTTCGATCGGCCGTTGCAGGTGCTGGCGGTGGTGGCGATCATCGTAATCGGCAAATCGCTGGCCGCCGGCGCGCTGGTGCTGCTGATGCGCTATCCGCTGAACACCGCGCTGACCGTTTCGGCCAGCCTGGCGCAGATCGGCGAGTTCTCTTTCATTCTGGCGGCGCTCGGCGTTTCGCTGAAGCTGCTGCCACCGGAAGGACAAAGCCTGATCCTGGCCGGCGCGCTGATCTCGATCGCGCTGAATCCGTTTGTCTTTGCCGCGATCGGGCCGTTGCAGAACTGGTTACGAGCGCGTTCCGAGTTCGCGCGCTCGCTCGAGCGCGTCGATGATCCGCTGGCAGTGCTGCCCGACGCCACCGAGCCGAAATACCTGTCGCACCAGGTCGTCGTGGTCGGCTATGGCAGAGTCGGCCGGCGTATCTGCGAAGCGCTCGAGTCGCGCCAGATTCCGTACGTCGTCGCCGAGCAGAACCGCGAGCTGATCGAGACCCTGCGCGAGCGTGAAATTCCGGCCGTTCTCGGCGACGCCGCGGAGCCGGCAGTGCTGATCCAGGCGCATATCGCGCGCGCCAGAATGCTCGTGATCGCGACGCCCGACACGATCGGAGTGCGCCAGATGATCGTTAACGCGCGCACGCTCAATCCGGCGATCGAAGCGGTCGTTCGCAGCCACAGCGAGGAGGAAGCGAGGCTGATCGAAAGCGAATGCAACTGCCGCGTCTTTCTGGGTGAAAGCGAACTGGCCAACGCAATGACCCAGCACGTGCTGGCGCGCTCAAGTGACCCGGCCCGCGTTTGAGGCGCCTGCGCTTTACAACATAGCCAGCGGGTGCTTGCGCTTCGGCGGCAGAAACTGCGCGTCGACCTCGGCCAGATCGTCGGCGGTCAACTCGATCTCCGCCGCCTGATAGTTCTCCCGCAGGTGTAGGTCTCTTACTGTCTTCGGTATCGCGCTCATATTGGGCTGCCGCAATACCCACGCTAGCGCCGCTGTCGATGCACTGACGCCGTGCCGGCGCCCAATTGTCGCGAACGTCGGGTCGCGCGTTAGCGCGCCCTGATCGATTGGCGAGTACGCCATCGTCACTACACCGTGTTCACGCTGCCATGGCAGAAGATCGAATTCACTGTTGCGCTGGCTGGCGGAGTAATAGATCTGATTGGCGACGCACGCGGTGCCAGCGGGTAGCGACCAGAGCTGCTGCATATCGGCGGTGTCGAAGTTGCTGACCCCCCACTGGAGGATGCGGCCGTCACGGCGCAACTGCTCCAAGCCGTCGACCGTGTCCTTTAGCGGTATCGAGCTTCGCCAGTGCAGCAGATATAGGTCCAGGTAGTCGAGGCCCAGGCGCTGCAGGCTGCGCTCACACGCGCGCATGACGCCGTCGCGGCTGGCATTGTTCGGCAGCACTTTAGAGACAATCGTCAGATCTTCGCGGCGCACGCGGCCCGCCTCCGTCACTGCGCGGACCGCGGCACCGACGACTTCTTCGGAACCGCCGTCGCCGTACATCTCCGCGGTGTCGATCAGCCGATAACCGATGTCGATCGCGGATCTTATGGCCTTGATCTCGGCCTGACGCGTCCGTGCCGACTCTCCCATACGCCAGGTGCCGAGACCCAGAGCGGGTGCTTTCCGATCAGGCGTTATTTGAACAAAACGCATCCGGCGCAACGCTTAGTGCAGCGACAACTCGGCCATTGACCTTGCTTATAGGAGAGATCGCACCATTCGGTGCGCAAAACTTCAATGGTTAAAGGAACTGTCTTGCAGCCATCGCTTTAATACTAGCTGCTGCGACGGCACCGGCTGCGTACGCGTTCGGCATCGCCGACGTCGACCGGCGGGCGTGCGAGCTGGCCGGTCGCCCGTATGTCAAACCGTCGGTCGTACTGTCGAAGGCACTGAAGAATCTGACTTACGACCAGACACGCGATATCAGATTCGATCCGTCCCGCTCCCTTTGGCGAAATCAGAAGCTGCCGTTCGAGATTCAGTTCTTTCACCCGGGCGGCTACTTCGACTAGCCCGGCCGTCGTTTTTGCCGTGCCAGGCGTGTCGAGTATTCATCTGGCCGCATGGCGAAGCTGCCTTCGTAATACACGGCGGAGGCCCCATTCTCGGAACGGTCCTCTACCGCGATCGGGTGCGGCGGTTTCTGCAGCGCCCGGACCCAGAGAGGTTCTATATGAAACATCTCAAGACAGCCAGTTCGACTTTCATCCTGATTCCCGCCTTCGCGTTCTTCTCGGCGCAAGCCCATGCCGAATACAAATGCGACGCTCCGCAGCACCGCCTTGATCGCATTGCGTGCGAAAAAGCGGCGCAAGGTCCGCAAGAGCTGCGCCAGTTCATCCAACGCATGCGTCCGATAGAAAGCCTTCTGTTTTCGGACTACGTGAGCGAATCGCAGGCGCAAGCGTGGGCGCAGGACAAGTCGAACAGGGCTCCAGCCGCGGCGCCGGTTCGAACGGCGATCAGCTCGTCCGAAAACCCGGGCGCGTAATGATGATCGTGCTTAGCGCGGCAACTCAACGCCGCGCTCTTCATGCGCGAGACGCTGAAAATACGCAGCGAACTCCGGGTCTTCACCCTTGAGAAGATGGCGCAGCCGATAGAAAAATGCATCGCGCTGCAGCCACTCGCGCATGAAGTCCTGCCATGAATTCCAGCGCCGGCGCTGCGCCGGCGTCATATCGTCGCTGTACGCCGTCAGATAGGCGCGTTCCAGCAGTGAGATCAGCATGTCGAAGATCAGCAGCATCCGCTCCTCCTGTTCTAGCGACAGGTCGGGCGTGGCAACATTGCTGCGCAAACGCAGGTCCGGGTTGTCGATCACGACGCGCAGGAAGTCGTTGTAGGCATCGGACAGCAGCTGATAGACCTCGTCTTCCTCGTTGCGCCGCTCGCGCCGTTGATCGAACACGTAGACGCTGATCGCCAGCGGCAGGCCGATGACGGTCACCACATAGCTTGCCAGCTCCCAGAATTCGATATTCAACTTCCGTACTTTCGTAACGCGTTCAGGTCGACGATTCGGATATTGCCGTATTCGACCTGCACCAGTTTCGCGCGCGCCAGCACCTGCAGCGCCTGGTTGACCCGTTGCCGCGAGACACCGCACAGGTAGCCGATCTCTTCCTGCGATATCTCGAGCTCGTTCCGATGCCCGGGATACAGCAGCGGATTGAGCATTTCAGCCAGGCAGCGCGCGACGCGGGCATCGGGTTCGAGCATTCGCTCGTATTCGACCAGACCGATGAACTGACCCAGCCGCTCGTTCAGCTGAAGCAGCAGGAAGCGATTGAATGCGATGCTGGTGGACAGCAACCAGTCGAACGTCGAGCGTGGCATCCACGCCATGCGCGTATCGCGCAGCGCAACGATGTCGTACTTGCGCGGCTCGCCTTTCAGCAGCGAACCCTCGCCGAACCAGCCGCCGGCGCCAATGCCGGTAAACGTCACGCTCTTGCCCGCCGCCGAAACCGAGCTCATTTTCACCAGTCCTTCGATCACGCCGGTCCAGGCGTCGATCGTCTCCCCCTTTCGCATCACGACCGTGCCGCCGGAGAAGCGGCGCTCCTCGACTTCGGCCGAGACTCTGTCGCGCTGGCCGTCGTTCAGCCCTGACCACCAGGCGCTGGCGGCAAGCATCCCCACGAGTTGCACTGGGCGAGTGGACATGCGCCATTCTCGCGCAGACTGTCGCCCGAATGACAGTTTGCGCAACTGTGCCAACGTACCGTTCGGGATTGTCTGCAAGCGCTGTAGCGCGCCTGCTGCATTAAGCTAGCTGGGCTGTTTAAAGAAATGAGCGGATAGATAACCGCGCTATCCACGGAGGCAGACCGTGATTCCGGCACCGAGTGCTGACACCTTTCCACGCCTGCTCGCGTACCACGCCGCCGAGCGACCGCACTCCGCTGCGATCCGTGAGAAGGATCTTGGCATCTGGCAGAGTTGGACCTGGCAGCAGATGCGACAGGAGGTCAGCGAAATCGCTGCCGGATTGATGCAGGCCGGTTTCACGCGCGGTTCGCATCTGGCGATCATCGGCGAGAACCGTCCGCGGCTTTATTTCACGATGACGGCCGTGCAGTGCCTCGGCGGGATACCGGTGCCGATGTACCAGGATGCGGTCGCAAGCGAAATGGTGTTCGTGTTCGACAACGCCGAGATCGCTTTCGCGGTGGTGGAGGATCAGGAGCAGGTCGACAAGGTGCTGGAGATCCGCGAGAAAGTGCCTCACCTGCAGCAGATCTTTTACGACGATGCGCGCGGCTTACGCAATTACCAGCAACCCGGGCTGCAGTCGTATGAAGCGCTGCGCAATAGCGGTCAGCAGCTGTTGAAGGAGCGGCCAGCGGCCGTCGAAGATGAAATTGCCCTGGGGCGCGGGACCGATGTGGCGGCGATGTTCTACACCTCGGGCACCACCGGCCATGCGAAAGGCGTCGTCCTGGGGTACGACAACCTGATCGCCGCGGGTCGCGCTGGCGCCGAGATGGAAGCGCTGACGTCGAAGGAAGAAGTACTTGCCTATCTGCCGATGGCGTGGATCGGGCAGAACATCTTCTCGTATACGCAGTGGCTTGTCTGCGGCTTCACGGTGAACTGCCCGGAATCGGCAGCGACCGTCGTCACCGACATGCGCGAGATCGGGCCCACCTACTACTTCGCGCCGCCGCGCGTACTTGAAGCGCTGCTGACGCAGGTGATGATCCGGATGGAAGACGCGTCGGCAATCAAGCGGAGCATGTTTCACTATTTCATGGGCGTTGCCCGCAAGGTTGGCGGAAGATTGCTGGACAGGCAGCCAGTCAGCGCGGCCGACCGACTGCTTTATACGTTGGGAGATTTGTTCATCTATGCGCCGCTGCGAAATTCCCTTGGCATGAGCCGCGTCAGAGTCGCCTATACCGCGGGTGAAGCGATCGGTCCCGACCTGTTCACTTTCTATCGCTCGCTCGGCATCAATCTGAAGCAGCTGTATGGCTCGACCGAGACCTCGGTGTTTGTCTGCGTGCAGGAAGACGGCGGCGTGAAGGCCGACACGGTGGGCCCACCGGTCAACGGAGTCGAGATCAAGCTGACCGACGCCGGCGAAATCCTGATCCGCTCACCCGGGTTGTTCCGGGAGTATTACAAGGCGCCTGAGGCCACGCACGAGGCGAAGGATCCCGAAGGATGGTTTCACACCGGCGACGCCGGCTACTTTGATCAGAGCGGCCACCTGAAGATCATCGATCGTGCGAAGGATGTCGGCAAACTGGCCGACGGCACGCTGTTTGCGCCCAAGTACATCGAGAACAAGCTGAAGTTCTTCCCGACGATCAAGGAAGCGGTTGCGTTCGGCGATCAGCGCGAGAGGGTGACCGCGTTCATCAACATCGACATCGACGCGGTCGGCAACTGGGCCGAGCGGCGCAACCTGCCATACGCCGGCTACACCGATCTGGCTGCCAAGCCGGAAGTGCTAGAGCTGGTGCGCGAAGCGGTCGGCAAGGTCAACGCCGATCTTGCGAACGATCCGAAGCTTGCCAATGCGCAGATTCATCGCTTCATCGTGCTGCACAAGGAGCTCGATGCCGATGATGACGAGCTTACGCGCACGCGCAAGGTCCGGCGCCGGTTCATTCAGCAGAAGTTTGCCGAGCTGGTCGATGCGATGTACCGCGGTGCCGCCGAGCAGTACGTCGAAACGGCAGTGAAATTTGAAGACGGCCGTACCGGCAAGATCAGCGCCACAGTGAAAATCATCGATGCCGAGGTTTTTCCTGCGCTGAAAAAGGCAGCTTGATTCATGGGCGCGCGTCACGTTGCCGCTATCGCCTGCCTGATCATCGGCGTCGTTCTGGCTGCATGGTCGCTGGCAAATCGCCAGCTGCTACTGGCCATCGTCGGTTTTGCGCTGATTTTCACATTCATCTACCTGATCATCGAGGCGATGAGCAAGGCGGGCAAGCCGAAGCATGAGATCAAGCGCGCAGCCAACTCCGCATGGAGCATGAAGGACGGCCCGGCAAACAAAGCCGGCAATGACGGCGAGGGCACATCGTGACCCGGGGCCGGATGGAGCAGGGCAGCAACGTCCTGCTGAAAGTCGAGGACGTTTCGCTTGCCTTCGGCGGCGTCAAGGCACTCCAGCAGGTGTCGTTCGATGTGTTTGAACACGAGATCCGCGCGATCATTGGCCCGAACGGTGCTGGCAAGACATCGATGCTGAACGTGATCAACGGCGTCTACACGCCGCAGCAGGGGCGCATCACGTTTCGCGGCAAGGTGCGCGAGAACATGGACACCCACGAGGCGGCGGCCGATGGCATCGCGCGAACATTTCAAAGCCTCGCGCTGTTCAAGGGGATGAGCGTGCTCGACAACATCATGACCGGACGCATCCTGCGAATGAAAACCGGCGTCCTGCTGCAGGCGATTCATCTGGGGCCGGGCAGGCGCGAAGAAATTCAGCACCGGGAATTTGTCGAGCACATCATCGACTTCCTCGAGATCCAGGCGCATCGAAAGACGGCGGTCGGACGGCTTCCCTACGGCCTGCAAAAACGCGTCGACCTCGGCCGTGCGCTCGCGATGGAGCCGCAACTTTTGCTGCTCGACGAGCCGATGGCGGGCATGAATCTGGAAGAAAAAGAAGATATGAGCCGCTTCGTGCTGGACGTGAACGAAGAATTCGGCACGACGATCGTGTTGATCGAGCACGATATGGGTGTTGTGATGGATATCTCCGACCGTGTAGTCGTGCTCGACTACGGCAAGAAGATCAGTGACGGCACCCCCGACGAAGTCCGCAACAGCCAGAACGTGATAGACGCCTAT
>JBGTEW010000036.1:0-2571 GCA_041747615.1 Burkholderiaceae bacterium
CCAAGCGCGCAGGCCGGCTCCAGCTCGTAGCGGTGTCTATCCTTGTGCTGGGCATTGTCGCGGCCCTCCTATTCAGTCAATGAGTTCTAACATTTCGTTGCAAAGCCGACGCCCTACGGGCGCGGCTGAACTCAGACGTTAGGCAGCATGCCAATCGTTTCGATTGAGATTGTCGCTGACGCAAACCATGCGCTGGAGCACGATCTCGCGCAGACGCTCGCGGACGGCATAGGACGTGCCCTCGACTCGCCACCTGGAAAAACTTGGGTTCGCCTTCGGTCGATCATGGGCAATCAGTACGCGGAAAACGAGAATCCTATTAAGCACGGTGAACTACCCGTGTTCGTTACTGTCCTCAAGCGGCAATCGCCTCAGGGGTCGAAACTCGAAGCTGAGGTCGCGGAACTCACCATGGTGATTGCGCAAGTTCTTGGTCGTCCGGCTGCATGCGTTCACGTTGAGTACGCACCTGCTGCCGTAGGTCGGGTATCTTTCGGTGGCAAGCTTGTCCAATGAGCGTGCTGCCTAACCGGCACGTCAACGCGGACGCCTTCCGGCGGCGCTTCGCGCTCGCCCTCGGCGCCGGTTACGTGCGACGTTAGCTTGAGTCGTTGATCGTTGTTTTGTTCATTCGCTGTTAGTCGTGTGATGGTCAATAGCGGATGGACTGCGGTTCCGTATACGGCCTACTGATGAGCACGGTGTGCTCTGGCCCTGATGATGCTGCGCGCCGCCAAGCCCTCATTCGTTAGGCGATCCGAGAAACGATCAGCGAGTTGAGCAGGTTCGCCTGGCGTCGGTCGCAAACCGTTATTTTCATCAACGTTGTGCAGCGGTTAGAAAGGCAAGTGTTTTCGTCAGGCGGCGCTGCGATCCGGTCGGAACTCGTCGCCTTGGCCAACAGGGCCCAGATGATGCGAGCGTTCTTGGCGGCCATCGCCACGCACGCGCGCCTGAAGCCACGTCGCTCAATGAGGCTCGCGGCCCAGTGACTCAAGCGATCGGTGCGACGCGATAAAGTAATCAGCGCCGAGCGCGCGCCATGGATCAGCAGCGTGCGCAGGTACACGTCACCGCGTTTGGTGATGCGTCCCAGGATGGCCTTACCGCCGGTGGAGTATTGGCGCGGCACCAGACCGAGCCAGGCGGCAAACTGACGGCCGTTCTTGAACAACTTCGCATCGCCGACACTGGCGACAATCGCACTGGCGGTGATGGGACCGACGCCACACACGGCGACGATGCGCCGCATCAGCACACTGTCGCGCACCATCGCTTCGATGCGCCGGTCGTAGCTGAGGATGTCTTCATCAAGCACCCGGATCCGGGCATTGACCTCATGCAGGATCTGGCGTGCCAAGGCGGGCAGCCGCGCATCGTCGAGCGCCACCCCGATGGTGTGCCGGAAACTGAAGCGGCCCTGCGGCATGACGATGCCGAACTCGGTGAGCAGGCTGCGCACCTGGTTGATCAGACCGACGCGTGAGGCCACTAATTCACTGCGTACCCGGTGCACCACCAGTACCGCCTGCTGCTCGGCGCTCTTGATCGGCACGAAGCGCATGTTCGGCCGGCCGACCGCTTCGCAGATCGCTTCGGCATCGTTGCCGTCGTTCTTCTGATTCTTGCGATACGGCACGATGAACTTGGGCGCCATGATCTTGGCATCGTGGCCCAGTGCCTGCAGCGTGCGCGCCAACTCGTGCGCGCCCGAACACGCCTCCATGCCCACCCGACACGCTGGCCACTGCGCCATCAACTCGCTCAACTTGGCGCGGCTTACCGTCTTGCGCAGCCGCCTTGCCGGACGCATCGACCCCGTGCACACTGAAAACGTTCTTTGCCAGATCGATCCCAACCGTCGTAATCTCATTCATGACTGCCTCTCCTGCAGTGATGTTGAACACATCCACCTCAACGATCGCACTCCCCGCGACACTCCGGGTAGGGGCAGTCCATATCATTCGTTAGAACGCGCTGCCGTTGAGATATGACCCTCGGGATGGCTACACGCAGTCGAATTGGGAGATCAAGATGCGAGAACCGACAGTTGCCGACGTTCAGTCCATCGCCAATCACTACCGTCTCAGCCTGTCGCAAGCGGACCTCAAGGGGCATCGCGGTTGGCTTAGCGCACTTCTCGCCGGATTTACTGCCATCGACGAGATGCCGGACGACTTCCCAGCGCTTCGATATCCGGGGCGCAGCAGCTCCGCGCCGAGCGCCGAAGAAAATCCACTGGGCGCGTGGTGGATCAAGACCAGGATCGACCGGGCTGCGTCCGGGAAACTGCATGGGCGAACCATAGCGATCAAGGACAACGTTTTCATCGCGGGCGTCCCGCTGATGAACGGCACCTTGATTCTCGAAGGCTATGTTCCGCCGGTCGACGCGATGATCGTGACGCGCATTCTCGATGCGGCAGGAGAGATCGTCGGCAAGTCGGTCTGCGAGGCCTACTGTGCCTCAGGGGGCAGCCATACGAGCCAGTCCGGTCCGGTCCATAATCCGCATCGCCACGGGTACTCGTCCGGCGGCTCGTCGTCGGGAAGCGGAGCGCTTGTTGGATCC
>JBGTEW010000037.1:0-6339 GCA_041747615.1 Burkholderiaceae bacterium
CCAGCGGCGAGGTCGGTGCGCGCGCGCGCGCGCGTGCGTGGGTCGCTTTCGACAACGCGCGGGCGGTCGGTCGTGGTCTTCGATACTCCGTCATTGCGGACTGTCGTGGTCGTCGTCGTCGTGCACGCCACACCCATCAGCGCTAATGCAGCAAGAAGACTCAGGCGAAATTGCATAGGTTCCTAGTGCGCGCTGGCCGTCAACGGAATCACCCGTCGCGCCGCACGCTCGGTCAAGCGCGTTCTGTCCTGAATATCGCCCGCCAGCTGCCCGCACGCCGCATCGATGTCGTCGCCGCGGGTCTTGCGTGTTGTGGCAACGATGCCCGCATCGATCAATTGCTGGGCAAACGCACGAATCCGCTCCGGCGATGAGCGTTGCAGACCCGATTGCGGAAACGGATTGAACGGAATCAGGTTGACCTTGCTCGGCACATCGGCGAGCAAGGACACCAGCTCTGCCGCATGAAAATCCCGGTCGTTCACACCGTCCAGCATGACGTATTCGAACGTGATGAAGTCACGTGGCGCGGCCGTCACGTAGCGCCGGCAGGCTGCGAGCAGTTCACGCAGCGGATACTTGCGATTCAGCGGCACCAGATGATCGCGCAGCGCATCGTTGGCTGCATGCAGCGATACCGCCAGCGCCACCGGACAATCCGCGGCCAGACGGTCAATCTGCGGCACCATGCCGGAAGTCGAGAGCGTGACCCGGCGGCGCGACAGGCCATAGGCATCGTCGTCGAGCATCAGGCGCAGCGCCGGCAGCACGGCGTCGTAGTTCTGCAGCGGCTCTCCCATCCCCATCAGGACGACGTTGCTGATCGCGCGCTCACCGCTGCGGCCGTCACGCAATGCGTGCTCCGCCATCCACAGCTGACCGATGATCTCGGCAGTCGTCAGATTACGATTGAAGCCCTGCTTGCCGGTCGAGCAGAACACGCAATTGACCGCACATCCGGCCTGCGTCGAAATGCATAGCGTGCCGCGGTCGACTTCCGGGATGAACACAGTTTCAATTGCATTGCGCTGGCCGACATCGAGCAGCCACTTGCGCGTGCCGTCATCGGAGGTCGAATCGATCAACACTTCCGGCGAGGCGATGCGGGCACCGGCAATCAGCTTGGCGCGCAGAGACTTCGCCAGATCGGACATCGCAGCGAAATCGCGCGCGCCGTGTCGATGGATCCAGCGCAGCAACTGGCGCGCTCGAAACGGTTTTTCATCAAGCGAATCGACATAAGCAGCCAACCGGGCGGCGTCAAATTCAAGCAGATTAACGAGCGGGTCGCCACGCGGCATCGCAGGATTGCCTATCGGGGGAAAATGTTCATTCGCGCGAAAAAGTATGCGATCTCGCTCTGCGCGGTCTCGGCACCATCGGAGCCGTGCACCGCGTTGGCGTCGATGCTATCGGCGAAATCCGCGCGGATCGTGCCGGCCGCCGCCTTCCTGGGATCGGTCGCGCCCATCAGCTCGCGATTCTTCGCGATCGCATTGTCGCCCTCGAGCACCTGCACCATCACCGGGCCGGACACCATGAACTCGACCAAATCCTTGAAAAACGGCCGTTCGCGGTGGACCGCATAGAAGCCTTCAGCTTCGGCGCGCGATAAAGACATCATTTTCGCCGCGATGACCGTCAAGCCACTGGACTCGAAGCGAGAATAGATCTGCCCGATGACATTTTTTGCCACCGCATCCGGCTTGATGATCGACAACGTACGTTCCACGGGCATGACTACCGTTTCCCCTATTTCTTGTGATGAGCCCTGCAAAAAGCTCAATAAATGAAAGACTTGCGAGACGCAACTTAGCGCGAAATGTTAACACGCAGTAGCATCAGTAAACGTCAGAACTAGGGCCTGCCGACCGCGCATCAAACGGCGGGTTCCAGCAACGCGATCGACTCCACATGCGAGGTGTGCGGAAACATGTTGATCACCCCGGCAGCGCGCAGTTTCCAGCGTCCCTGGTTGACCATCACGTTGCAGTCCCGTGCCAGCGTCGCCGGGTTGCACGATACGTAGACGACCTTGCATGGTAGCTGCGACGCCGACGCGAGTGCCTGAGCCACCGCCAGCGCACCGTCACGCGGCGGATCGATCAGCACCTTATGCCAGCGTCCATAACGCTCGACCAACGCCTTCCAGTCGGAAAGGCTTAGCTCATAGAGATTGCGCCCCTCGAATTGCGTGCGTCCGGTCAGTCCGTTGATGGCCGCCGCGTTGCGGGCTCGCGCGATCAGAGCTGAGCTGCCTTCGAATCCGATCACTGCTTTTGCACGTGTGGCCAGAGGAAGCGTGAAGTTGCCAAGCCCGCAGAAGAAATCGCCAATTACATCGACCGACGTCGGCGCCAGCAGCCGCAAGACACGCGAGACGAGCACTTCGTTGATGCAATGGTTGACCTGAGTGAAGTCGGTCGCCGAAAAAGGCAGCCGGACGCCGAATTCCGGCAACGACAGTTCAAGCCACTGCGGCTGATCTGCATCGAGCGGCGCGGCCGACTCCGGGCCCGCCGGCTGCAGCCAGATGCCGACATCGTGTTCCCCGCCGAATTGGTGCAGCAAAGCGCGGTCTGCAGCGGTCGGCGACTGCAACACTCGGAAAACGAGCACGACCGCGCTCTCACTGGCTGCGAGCTCGATCTGCGGCAACCGCTCGCGCACAGTCAGCGAGGAAACGAGCTCACGCAGCGGCAGCAGCAGGTCGCTGACCTTCTTCGGCACCACCTCGCACTGCCGAATGTCCGCCACATAGCTGCTCGCGCGCTCGTGGAATCCGACCAGCACTCCGCCTTTCTTGGCAACGTACCGAACGGTGAACCGGGCGCGATGCCGGTAGCGCCATGCCGGTCCTTCGATCGGACGCAGCATGGTCTGCGGGCGCACCTTGCCGATGTGCCACAGCGTGTCTTCCAGCACTCGCTGCTTGAATGAAACCTGGGCGCGGGAGTCGACGTGCTGTAGCGAACAGCCGCCGCATGCGCCCACGTGCAACCCTGCATGGGGGCAACGCGGCACCACACGCAGTGCGGAATCGCGCGCAACCGCGATCGTGCGACCGGATTCATAACGGGCTTTCTGGCGGCGCCGCTCGTAGATGACCTTCTCGCCCGGCAACGCACCCTCGATGAAGACCGCCTTGCCGTCGCGGTGCGCGACGCCACGCCCTTCCTGATCGAGGGACTCGACCTCGGCCTCGAATCGTTCGTTGCTCAAGCTAGTGGCCTGTAACAGCCACTAGGCAGCGACGACGGCATGCCAGGCGCTCAGATACTCCCGCCAATGAGGCGCCGGCAGGCGTTGCAGCGACTCGCGCACCAGGACTTCTTCGGCCGCCATTTGCGTGCCGTTCAGCACACCGCGCATCTTCTGAAAGCGATTGAAAAGCAGGTACGTGTTGACGACATCGGTCTCGCAGTAGCTTCTGATCTGTTCGATTTGCCCTTCGCAATACGCTCGCCACACCTGACTGCCGTCCATGCCGACCTTGCCCGGATAACCCGCCAGCTTCGCCATTTGGTCGAGCGGCGCATTCGCGCGCGACTGATACATCGCCAGCAGATCCATCAGATCAATATGGCGCGTGTGATAACGACCGATGTAGTTGTTGTAGCGAAACTCGTGATCGTCTACGCCGAGTTCCCAGTAGCGTGCCGCCGAAACGCCGGCAAGCAGGCCGCGATAGTGCAGTACCGGCAGATCGAACGAGCTGCCGTTCCAGCTGACGAGCTGTGGCGTGTGCCGATCGATCATTCCAAAGAAGCTCTGGATCAGTGACGCTTCCGAATCGGTCGGCGCCCCGATCGAACCGACCCTGAAGCCCGCATCGTTGCGCAGCACGCAGCAGATTGCGACGATTCGCTGCAGGTGGAGCGGAAGGAAGTCGCCTCCCGTTTTCTCGCGCCGCTCGGCGAACGCGCAGTCGGCGATCTCGCGATCGGCCAGATCGCGCCAGTCGGCGCGCAGGCGGCGCAGCCCTGCGATATCGGGGATCGTCTCGATATCGAAAACCAGAACCGGAGTCACGCTGCTATCGCGCAGGCAGGTATTTCAGCGGATCGACCGGTTTGCCCTGATGCCGCAGCTCGAAATGCAGCTTCGGGCGATCTGCGTCCGAACGACCGAGCTCGGCAATCGTCTGTCCGCGCCTGACCGATTGCTTTTCCGCCACCAGCACCTTGCGGTTGTGCGCGTAGGCAGTGATGAAATCATCGCTATGCCGCACGATCACGAGGTTGCCATACCCTCGCACTGCGCTACCGACGTAGACCACTTCACCATCTGCGGCCGCCTGCACAGGGGCGCCTTCGATGCCTGCGATGTCGATGCCCTTGTTGCGCGGATCGTCAAACGTTTCGATGACTTTGCCCGACGCGGGCCACAGCCAGGGCAAGCCGCTCGAGGGAGACCGGGGCACCTCCGTGGCAGGGGCGCTTGGAGACGTGGCCGTCGGCGGCGGGGGTGGCGTTGTGACTGGCGGTGTGGTTGATGGTGGCGGCAGCGGTGTGGGTGCGGCGGGCTCAGCCGCGCCTGGCGCGGGTAACGGTCGAACCTCGGCCTGGCCGCTGCGCGTAATCGGACTGGTAGTGGCAACTTCCACCGGCGGTATCACACGCAGCGACTGTCCGATGCGCAACGCACCGCCGTCAGGAACGTTATTCCACCGCGCGAGCTCGACGTGATCGAGGCCAAAGGCCAGCGCAACGCTGTACAGCGTATCGCCTCGCTGCACGGTATACATGCCGTCCTTCGCCTGGCGCGGTGCAGGTGCCGGCACCGGAGCAGTGGCGACCGTGCGCGCGGAACGGTCTACAACCGGCGCCGGGCGCTGGCTCACGCACGCCGTCATCGGAATCACCGCCAGCATGAGCATCCACTTCAACTTCAAACTGATCTTCATGCATGCACCTTACGCAACGCCGCCTCGCAACGGGACGAAGCGTACCGGCTCCTTGCGACTTTTCTGTATGCGCCCGCTCGCATCCTTTGTAACCACCATCAGATACTGGTTCCACGTCCCGACCGGAGCCACCATGCGACCACCCGCAGTCAGCTGCTCGACCCACGCGGGCGGAATCTCATCACCCGCGGCCGCTGCGACGATGCGGTCGAACGGTGCCGCTGCGGGCACGCCTTGCGCGCCGTCGCCGAGGACGAGCCGTACGTTGGGAAGCCGCAGCGAACGCAGATTCTCTCGCGCGCGGTCGTGCAGTGCACGCAGGCGCTCGACGCTGACCACTTCGCCGAATAGGTTGGCGAGCACAGCCGCGGCATAGCCGCAGCCGGTCCCGATTTCGAGCACACTCGCTGAGCGCGCATCCACCAGGCCCTCGAGCGCAAGCTCTGCAGTGCGTGCCACGATGTAGGGCTGCGAGATGGTCTGCCCATGTCCGATCGGCAGCGCAGTGTCTTCATACGCGCGGCTGGCAAGCGCTTCGTCGACGAACTGATGTCGAGGCACGGCACGGATTGCTTCCAGCACGCGCGAATCGCGCACGCCAAGCTCGCGCACGCGTTCGACCATCCGGTCACGAACACGCGCCGACGCGAGTCCTGTGTGCTGCTGATCGCTGGTGCCCGCGGCCATCAAAGCGCGCTGGCGCCAAGCCATTCGGTGACTGCCGGCAGTTGATCGACATGGGTAAGGTCGATCTGCAGCGGCGTCACCGAAACGTACCCGGAGGAAGTGGCATGAAAATCGGTGCCTGGCCCCCCCTCGCGCGCAGCACCCGCAGCGCCTATCCAGTAAATGGGATCGCCACGCGGATTCATCATCCGCACCACCGGCTCGGATGGATGGCGCTTGCCCAGACGCGTGCTGACGATGCCCTTGATCTGTTCGCGCGGAAGACTTGGAATATTGACGTTCAGCAGAAACGGTGCCGGGATCGGTCGCTCGACATAACGCTGAACGATCTCGCGGGCAATCGCGGCGGCGGCTTCGACGTGCTCGAAGCCGCGATCGAGCAGAGAGAATGCGATTGCGGGTACACCGAACAGATAACCTTCCATTGCCGCCGCCACGGTGCCCGAGTAAATCGTGTCGTCGCCCATGTTCTGACCGTTATTGATTCCCGAGACGATCAGATCGGGCATCTGCTCGAGCAAGCCGGTCAGCGCGATGTGAACGCAGTCACTCGGCGTGCCGTTGATAAACGTGAAGCCGTTGGTTGCCTGGCTGATGGTCAGCGGCCGATGCAGAGTCAGAGAATTGCTTGCACCGCTGCTGTTCTGCTCGGGAGCAACGACCGTGATCTCGCCCAGCGGCCGCATGGCATCGGCCAGCGCGGCCAGCCCGGGCGCCAGATAACCGTCATCGTTGGATACGAGAAT
>JBGTEW010000038.1:0-6110 GCA_041747615.1 Burkholderiaceae bacterium
CGCCGATCGCGTCGTCGCGCGCAGCGTGGCGCCCGCTCCACAGCTCGACCACCGGGGCGTCCGCACCGATTGGCGAGGTCAGCAAATGCGCCTGCGGCAGATGCGAAGCGCCTTCGAGCGGCGCTGCGCCTCCAAAAGTCGCGACGCCGAGCGTGTGCGGATCGTGCAGCCACGGCGAGGTAGCTACCTGGGCCGCCGGCAGCCATTGCATTGCGAGTCGGTTCACGTGATTTATCACTTCGCTTGATGGCGGCAAAGGGACCGATTTTAGTCGGCGCCCGAAGGTAGATTGATACGGTCGATTGATACACTCGCGCTCGATGGTTGCAGCTTCAGTCAACGAGCGCCAAACGGATATTGCGATTGTCGGCGGAGGCCCGGCCGGCAGCACCGCTGCCTCTCTGCTGGCGCGCAAGGGGTGGCGCGTGCTGATACTCGAAAAGGATCGACATCCTCGCTTTCATATCGGTGAATCGCTGCTGCCACTTAATTTGCCTCTGTTCGAGCAATTAGGATGCGCGCACGCAATTAAGAATGTCGGCCTGCCTAAGCATTCGGTGCGATTTCACTCAATGGAGCACGCTGCGACCCAGACCTTTGCCTTTGCCGATGCGTGGGGCGGCCAGATTCCCGCCAACGCCTACCAGGTCAGGCGCTCCGAGTTCGATCACGCGCTGCTGAACCACGCACGCGCATGCGGCGCCGAAGTGATCGAAGCCTGCCGCGCTAAGGAGGTTCGCTTCGAGACCGATCGTGTCACCGTGCACGCGCACGATGAAATCGGCAACGCTGTGCGGATAAACGCGCGGTATCTGATCGATGCGACCGGCCGCGACACGTTCATGGCATCGCGCCTCGGCATCAAGCGCAAGAATCCCAAGCACACCAGCGCGGCGCTGTACGGTCATTTTCGCGGCGCTCAGCGCAATACCGGCCCGGCTGAAGGAGATATCGAAATTTACTGGTTTGCGCACGGCTGGATGTGGTTCATTCCGTTGGCCGACGGCGCCACCAGTGTGGGCGCGGTGTGCTGGCCGTATTACCTGAAGACGCGTGATACCGATCCTTCGACGTTTTTTCTGCAAACGCTGCAATCGTGTCCGCCATTGTGGGAGCGTGTCAAAGACGCAGAACTGATCGAGCCCGCGACAGCGACCGGCAATTATTCGTACTCGTCCGAGCATATGGCCGGCGATCGCTACGTGATGGTGGGCGACGCGTTCGCGTTTGTCGATCCGGTGTTTTCGAGCGGCGTGTATCTGGCGATGATGAGCGCTCAGTTCGGCGCCGAGGTGGTCGATGGTGCATTGCGCGACTCCGCCAGCGCGCCGCGGCTCAACCGGGCTTTCGAGCAGCGCGTGCGGCGCGGGCTGAAATCTTTCACTTGGATGATTTACCGGATGACTTCGCCGATCATGCGCGACTTGATCATGGGCAAGCGTGACCGCTACGGCATACAGCGCGCGGTGATTGCGTTGCTGGCTGGCGATGTGTATCAGGCCGGACCGGTGCAGCGGCGCATGCTCGCGTTCCGTGCGGTCTATTACCTGAACGCGCTGACCGACTGGCGCCGCGCCTATCGGGCGGTGCGCAACCGCCGCAACGCCGTACAGCCGCGGACGATCTACGCAACCGACGGAAGTGGGTAACAAGGCATGCGAAAGAGTGCGGCGTTGTTGCTCGTGTGTGCGGCGTCGCTTTTCGGCACCGCTCATGCGCAAGGATTGCCGCTGTGGGAGCTCGGTGGCGGCGCTGCCGTCATCCGCGTACCGGATTATCGCGGATCGGAAGAGGTTCGGAACTACTTGCTGCCGGTGCCGTGGTTCGTCTACCGCGGTGAGATTTTTCGTGCCGACCGCGACGGCCTCCGCGTACAACTGTTCGACAGCGAAAGAGTTGATTTCAATATAAGCATCAACGGCAGCGTGCCGGTCGACAGTGATCGCAACCGCGCGCGGCAGGGCATGCAGGATCTGCGTCCGTTGTTCGAGATGGGCCCGCGCGCCAATATTCATTTGCTGGGGACGCCTGAAACACTTGTCGCGCTTGATCTGCGCGTGGCGGTACGCGCGGCGTTCACGTTTCGCAACGGCGGTGTCCGGGATGTCGGCTACATCGCAGCACCGCAGCTGAATCTGGATCTGCGCTGGCCATCGGCAACGGCGCCGCATCGCTGGAACCTTGGGCTGCTGGTCGAGGTGCCGTTTGCCGACCGGCGATTGAACGGCTACTTCTACAGCGTGTCGCCGGCCGAAGCGACTCCTGCGCGTCCCGCGTATAGCGCGCCGTCGGGCTACGGCGGGTGGCAGGCGGTTGCCGCGATGTCGCGCCGAGTCGATCGCTGGTGGTTCGGCGGCTTTATCAAGTACGACGACCTGAGCAATTCGGTATTTGTCGATTCGCCGCTTGTTACGCAGCGGCGCCAGCTTAGCGGCGGATTTGCAGTGACCTACGTGTTTGCGCGCTCGGCCACGATGGTGCCGCCGCGCGATTAATGGAATCCCGCGCCGATCCCAGTTCGCGCCGCAGCGTTTTGATACTAGCCGGCGCGATCGTCATCTCGACCTCGCTGCACATCGTGCCGCAATGGCTGCGCGATGTGGTCGACCCGGCGTGGTCAATGCTGGTCTTGATGGTCCTTGACGCGTGTGTCGTTGCGCTGATCGTGCGTAGCAAGGCGTCGTTCGTCGCCGGGCTGCTGTTGCTCGGTTTACTCGCGGCGACGATGTTTCTGCGCCAACAAGTGCTGGCGGCGCTGCCCTCGATCGCGCTGAACCTGATGCTCGCGGCCGCGTTCGCCGTGACGTTACGTCGCGGTAAGACGCCGCTGATCGTGCGCATCGAAGAGATCGACAACGCAGGCGACCTCGCGCCGAACTTTGTGCGCTATCTACGTGGGCTGACGCTGGCGTGGACCGTATTTTTCGTGGTCAACGCCATCCTGTCGCTGCTGCTGATTCTGTTCGCGCCGTTTCACTGGTGGTCGCTGTTTTCCAATGTGCTCACCTGGCCGTTGATCGGCATCATGTTCGCGGCAGAGTGGCTGGTGCGCCGTGTCTGCTTTCCCGAGCTGCCGCCGCATACGCCACTTAATATCGCGGCGAAAATTTTTGCGTATCGGCGGCGCGCGGCATGAAGACCGAGCCATTGGTGGGTCATCGCAAGGCCGATGCGCGCATCGCGGTACGCGCCGGCGTTCCGATCACTGCCGGGCGTCTGGTCGCCGACGCCGCCGCGCTCGCGCAGCGGTTGCCGGACTCGCACTATCTATTGAACACGTGTCGCGATCGATACTTCTTTGCGGTCGCGTTTTGTGCTGCGCTGATCGGCGGCCGCACCAGTTTGCTGCCACCTTCGCGTGCGCAGGAAACGCTGGAACAGCTGATACGCCGCTACCCCGAGACTGCGTTCGTCGGCGACGATGACATTGCGATCCTGCCGGGCTCTTCGTCGTGGCCGCCTCCGGCGATCGCACGCGAGCACATAGCGGCGATTGCGTTTACCTCGGGCAGCACGGGTGAGCCGCAGCCGCAACTAAAGACCTGGGGCGGCATCGTCGACGGCGCGCGTGCCGAAGTCGCTGCTTTGCGCCTGAACGAAGTGCCGATCGAGGATGTTGTGCTGGTCAGCACCGTATCCCCGCAGCACATGTACGGTTTCGAATCGACGGTGCTGCTCGCGTTGCACGGGCCATGTGCATTTGCGGCCGAGCATCCGCTGCATCCGGACGAAGTGGTCGCCGTGCTGGCGGGAATCAGCGGACGGCGCGTGTTGATCACAGCGCCGGTGCATTTGCGCGCACTCGTCGAATCGTCACATCCGATGCCGGCGCTCGATAAAGTGGTGAGCGCCACCGCGCCGTTGACGGCGGCGTTGGCAGCGCGCTGCGAATCGATGTGGAACACGCGCGTGTTCGAGGTCTACGGTTGCACCGAAACCGGCATGCTGGCGACACGCCGCACCGTTGACGGCCCGGTATGGAGCGCGATGCGCGATGTGAAGATAGAACAGCGTGGCGGCCGGTTCCATGCGCGTGGCGGTCATGTGCACGCGGGGCCGCTTGCCGATCGTCTGCGGCTGATCAGCGACACCGCATTCGAGCTCGAGGGGCGCGCCGACGATATGGTTAATATCGGCGGCAAGCGCGCGTCGCTCGAAGGGCTGAATCGGATCCTGCTGTCGATCGACGGCGTCATCGATGGCGCCATGTTTCTGCCTGCCGAGAACGCGGAAGCGAAGCGCGAGCCGCGCCTGGCGGCGGCCGTGGTGGCGCCCGATCTGACTCAAGCTCAATTGCTGGCCGCGTTGCGCACGCAGATCGACGCTGCATTCTGGCCGCGCCCATTGGTGATGGTCGACACGCTGCCGCGCAATGCGCAAGGCAAGTTGCCGCGGCTTGAGCTTCTGGCATTGATAAAACGAGCGCGGCGCAAGCGCTTGGCGCGTCAACCCAAGGCGCGTAGCGACGTTGCACGCATTCAATGACGCATTTGCCGCAGCGTTGCATTGCTCCCGATCATCCAATGCTGGCCGGGCATTTCCCGGGGCATCCGATCGTTCCCGGCGCGTGGCTGCTGGCGTGGGTGGTGGCTGCAGCGCACGCGCAGCGTGCCGTTCGAGGCGTCAAGCGCATCAAGTTCCTGCGCCCGCTGGCTCCCGCGCAACCATTCGAATGCGCGCTGCGCGAGAGTGGCGACACGATGCGATTTACGCTCACCAGCGACGGCGCAGTGATTGCAGACGGGTCGTTGCAGCTAGCGCCGAAATCGTGATGGCGACGCGGCGCGATCTGCTGGCGCTGGGGGCCCTGGCGTCGCTTGCGTTTGCCTGGCGAGCAGATGGCGCCGACGACGAACTGACGCGCCTTTTTGCAGAGCTCGGTGCGCGCAAAGAGCGGCATGCGGGCTTTATCGAACGCAAGTTTTCGGCGCTGCTTAAAGGGCCGGTCGAATCGAGCGGCACGCTGGTGTTTCGTGCGCCCGATACCCTGGAGCGACGTACCGTAAAGCCGCAACGCGAGTCGGTACGCGTCGAAGGCAACACGGTGACCTACGAGGGCACACTGCGCGGGAACGACCAAAAGCACACGTTCGCGCTGACCGATGCGCCGCCGCTGGCAGCGCTGATCGAAAGTCTGCGCTCGACGTTGGCCGGCGATTTGCCTGCCTTGCGCCGGCACTTCGAAGTCGCCTGGGCGCCGGGCGAAACGGGGCGAGGCTGGCAGATCACGCTGACTCCGCGCGAGCGTCAAGTGCGCGAGGCGGTAAGCAGTATCTTGATGCGCGGTGCCGGCAGCGAGCTTTCCACGGTCGAGATCATCGAAGCCGGCGGCGATCTGACACTGCTCAACATAACGCCGATATCTACACCGGCGCCCACTGCCAAAAAATGAATCGCCGCGCGGTTCGATGGGGCGCTTGGCTGCTCGGTGTGCTGGTGTGCGCCGTGATCGTCGCGCGCACGGCCATCGTCACCGACATCACCGCGTTCCTGCCGGGCCCGGCGACACGCGAGCAGGCATTGCTGGCCGAGCAGTTGCGCGACGGCGTTGCATCGCGTGTCATCCTGATCGGCATCGAAGCCGCGAGCGCAGAGCAAGCGCCGGCCGTCGCAAAGCGTTCTCAGAAAGTTGCGGAGGCACTGCGCGCCGATCAGCATTTCGCGTTCGTCGCCAACGGCGATCCTGACGCGTTTGCCATCGAACGCGAACGGCTGTTCGATGCGCGATATCTGATCAGCGAGCAGATCACCCCGCAGCGATTTTCAACCGAGGGTCTGCGCGCGGCCGCCGGCGATCTCGAAGCGTTGTTGCGTTCATCGGCAGCGCCGCTGGTCAGGCCGGGGGCTGCGCGCGATCCAACCGGAGAATTGCTGTCCGTATTTTCCCAACTCAAACCCGCGCGCGCGCCCGCCAGCGCGCACGGCGTGTGGTTTGACGAGTCAGGGCGCATTGCGTTGCTGCTGGCGACCACGCGTGCGCCCGGGTTCGATGTCGATCGGCAGGCCGAAGCGGTGGCTGCGATCCGCGCGGCGTTTGACGCGCACCGCACCTCGGGCGAAGCGCTGACGCTGCACCTGACCGGACCGGGTGTGTTCGCGGTGCAATCGCG
>JBGTEW010000039.1:0-3904 GCA_041747615.1 Burkholderiaceae bacterium
CGGATTAAGACCCTGCGTCGCTGCCTGCGCCGTGC
Source organism: Burkholderiaceae bacterium (assembly GCA_041747615.1). Classification (GTDB taxonomy): domain Bacteria; phylum Pseudomonadota; class Gammaproteobacteria; order Burkholderiales; family Burkholderiaceae_F; genus JACCZX01. Next base: position 36 of record JBGTEW010000039.1, read on the forward strand.
GCACGTTGGCGCGCACCGATACATTCATGCCGACATAGCCGGCCACGCCCGACAGCACCGCGCCAAGCAGGAAGCCGATCGCGGTCCAGATTCCGAGCTGCGGCACCAGCGCGATGATCACGGCAAGAATGACGCCGACGATCGCGATCGTTCGATACTGTCGGTTCAGGTACGCCTGTGCACCCTGCTGTATCGCGGCCGCAATTTCCTGCATTCGAGCATTGCCCGCAGGCTGCTTCAGAATCCACGAAATGGACCACGCTCCGAAGACCACGGCTGCCAGGCCGCAGGCGAGCGCAAGTACCAATCCATTCATGCTGTTCTCCTTATCGAAACGGTGTATTCCAAAATCAAGAAGCTAGCGCGCTGGCCACGCGCTGTCTTATTTCTTCGACGCTGCCGACACCGGAGATGCGCCGGTACTTTGGTGCGCCCGTCAATCCGGCCGCAGCCAGACTCGCGTAGTAGTCGACCAGCGCACGCGTCTGGTCGCGATAGATGCCGAGCCGTTTACGTACGGTCTCTTCCTTGTCGTCGTCGCGCTGAACCAGTGGCTCGCCGGTGACGTCGTCCCGGCCTTCAACGCTGGGAGGGTTGTATTTGACGTGATACACCCGGCCGCTCTGCGGATGCACCCGACGGCCACTCATGCGATCGATGATGTCGGCCTCGGGTACGTCGATCTCAATCACATAGTCGAGCCCGACATCGGATTCCTTCATGGCTTCGGCCTGGGGAATCGTGCGGGGAAAGCCGTCGAACAGATATCCGTTGGCGGTGTCCGGCTCGCGCAAGCGCTCCTTCACCAGACTGATGATGATGTCGTCGGACACCAGCGAGCCGGTGTCCATCACCTTCTTGGCAGCGATGCCGAGCGGCGACCGCTGCATGATGGCAGCGCGCAGCATGTCCCCGGTTGAAATCTGCGGAATCTTGTAGCGCTCCGTGATGAACGCGGCCTGTGTGCCTTTGCCCGCGCCCGGCGGCCCGAGCAGTATCAGTCGCATCCTCCGTCCTTGGCCTCGATCTGTCTTTTAATTGTGGGCGACTGCAGCTTGAGCGCGCGAGTTTACCCAAATGAGCTGACCGAACGAAAAGGGTCGGCGCACCGGCCCTTGGTTGCGGCGGCATGCGCTACTCGGTGCCGCCGAGGGTGACCGACTCCATGTTCAGCACGTTGTCAGGCCGGTGAACGACCGTCACGTTGCTGCGCATCGCCCATGGAATCAGCTGGCGGTGCAACGGCACATGGTGTACCTGGGAATTGTGTTCGGCAATCGCCTGCCGGATCATCTCGCGCCGCTTGTCGATGTTGGGCTCCACCGCAGCGCCGTCGATCAGAACGTCGAGCTTCGGGTTGACGTAGCGGCCGTAGTTGAACGAGCCGTTTCCGGTCTTGTCGTCCTTCGAGCGCAGCACTGGCGATAGCGTCGTCGGCGCGTCGGTGATGGCACCGCCCCAGCCCAGCATGAACATGCTGGTGTCGTACTTTTCGAGCTTTGGAAAATACGTTGCACGCGGCTGCGAAGAGACCTTGGTGTTGATGCCAACCCTGGCCAGCATCGCGGCGACCGCAATGCAGATTTCCTCGTCGTTTACGTAGCGATTGTTCGGGCAGTCGAGCGTGACTTCGAAGCCGTTCGGGTAGCCTGCTTCGGCCAGCAACTGCTTCGACCGGTTCATGTCGTACGGCAATCGCTTTTCGGCGTCCGGGTTGGAAGCCAGGATCGATGGCGTGATGCCTCCGGTCGGCGCCGACGAACCGCGCATGATGCGCGAGCGAATCGCCTCGATATCGATCGCGTGATAAACCGCCTGCCGGACGCGGACGTCCTTGAACGGATTCTTGCCTTTGACGTTCGAGTACAGCAACTCGTCGCGCATCTGATCGAAGCCGAAGAACACGACCCTGTTTTCCGGCCCACGCACGACCTTAGTGCCTTTGTTCTCCTCGATGCGACGCACATCCTGCGGCGGCGGGTCGAGGACGAAGTCGACCTGCCCCGATAGCAGTGCCGCGGTGCGCGTCGCATCGGCGCTGACCTGCGTGTAGACGACCTCAGTGACATTGCCGGGGGCACGGCCCTCCTTGGCACCCCACCAGTCCGGATTACGCTTCAGTACGGTACGAATGCCCGGTTCACGCGCTACCAGCAGCCAGGCACCGGTCCCGTTGGCGTTGCGCGAAGCGAACGTTTCTTCCTTCGACTTGAAATCCAGTGGACGCTCGACCTTGTTCCTGATTGCCCACGCCTTGCTCATCACATAAATCGTGGTCGCGTGCTCGAGGGTGATCGGATTGGCCTTGTCCTGCACGAACTCGACCGTGAAGTCGTCGACCTTGCGCGGCTTGCCGACCGGAATCGCGTACTGCCTGAGCTGCGAATTCGGATGGCTTGCGCGCTCGTAGGTGAACACGACGTCGTCCGCGGTGAACGGCGACCCATCGTGAAACCTGACTCCCTGCCGCAGCGTGAAGCGCCAGGTAGTCGGATTGACTTGCTGCCAGCTGGTGGCGAGCCCGGGGACCAGCTTTAGCGTGTTGTCGCGCATCACGAGCGTGTCGTGGATCGACTGCGAGAACATGTTGGTCAGGCCTTCGTTCTGCGAAAACGGATCGGCCGTCTGCGGATCGCCCTGCGAGGCCCAGCGCAGCGTCCTGGCGTCGACCGCAGTGACCGCCAGCATCGCGGCGAACAGCGCCGGCAGATAACGTTGGATCATGCTGAGCCTCCTTCGGCGTACTCGATAACGCCGGGCAGTCTAGCCCCGGATCATCGCTCGCACACGCTGCAGGTCATCCGGCGTATCGACACCGGGAGGTAGGGCCTGTTCAAGCTGCAACACTGCGATACCGATCCGGTGCGCAATCGCTCGCAACTGCTCGAGGCATTCGTGCTCCTCGATCGCCGGCTTCTGCAGGCTCTGATACCGCAGCAGAAATCCGGCGCGATAGGCGTAGAGCCCGACATGTCGCAGCGCCGGCAGACCAGCCGGCAGATGCTGTCGACTTACCGCGAAAGCGTCGCGCGACCATGGAACCGGCGCACGCGAGAAAGCAATCGCCCGCCCGCTGGTGTCGACCACGACCTTGACAACATCGGGACTGAAAAACTCTGCGGCGTCCTCGATCGGATGCGCTGCCGTCGCGATCTCGCAATCGGCGCGCGCGCCTAACAAGTCCGCAACCTGGTTCATAACCGTCGGCGGCAGGAGGGGCTCGTCGGCCTGCACGTTGACGACGATCTGGTCGGCCCCCAGCGCGAGTTGAGCAGCGGCTTCCGCCAGGCGATCCGTACCGGTCGTGTGGGTTGCCGACGTCAGGATGCAGTCGATCGCGTGGGCTCGGCAAGCCTCGACGATCTCATCGCTGTCGGCCGCCACGACGACTTGCCCTGCTTGGCTCTGGGCAGCCTGCCGCGCAACGCGCACGACCATCGGTATGCCATTGAGATCTGCCAGCGGCTTGCGCGGCAGCCGAGTAGACGCCAGCCGCGCCGGCACGATAACGATGAAGCTCAAGTCAACGCCCGATTTCTGCAGGCTCCACCTTGCGCGCATCCGATTCGAGCATCACCGGTATGCCGTCGCGAATCGGATAGGCGAGCGCATCGGCCTTGCACACGAGCTCCTGTGCGGCCTTGCGGTAGTCGAGCAGTCCCTTGCACACCGGGCACACGAGAATGTCAAGCAGGCGATGGTCCACGGGCATGGCTCCCAGACGAGATGCGGGCGACGATGGCATCGATCAGGTGCGGATCGACCTCGGTCTCCAGCGGTACGACCCACAGCCGCGAGTCGCTTGCCAGCGCGGCATTGTCGGCGCATTTTACGGCGTCCTTTTCCGTGATCAGTATGCGGTCCGCGCT
>JBGTEW010000040.1:0-5923 GCA_041747615.1 Burkholderiaceae bacterium
CTTTGTCGCTGCCTACGACGCGGCACGCTGGCTGCGCGCGCGCGGCGGGATCGACAACCTGCCGGTAAGAGACTTTGTGGCAGCCGTATCGGTGGGGTTGCATCAGGGCGTCCCGGTGCTGGACCTTGATTACATCGAGGATTCGGGTTGCGACACCGATATGAACGTGGTGATGACCGGCAACGGCGGGTTCGTCGAAGTGCAGGGGACGGCGGAGCGGGCGCCGTTCTCGGCGCAGCAGATGGACTCGATGCTGCGGATGGCGACCCAAGGGACGCGGTCACTGATCGCCGCACAGAAGCATGCGCTGCAGCTGTGAGCCGACGCCGGATCGTGCTGGCGTCGGACAACACCGCCAAGCTGCGGGAGATGTCTGCGCTTCTGGACGGCCTTGAGTTTGATGTCGTCGCTCAACGCGAGTTTGGAGTCGCTCCAGCCGACGAGCCGCATGCAACCTTCGTCGAAAATGCACTTGCCAAGGCGAGGCATGCAGCACGCGCAACCGGCCTGCCGGCGCTGGCGGATGATTCGGGGGTCTGTGTGGATGCACTCGACGGTGCACCGGGAGTCCTGTCCGCGCGCTTTGCGGGATCGCCGACGGACGACGCTCGCAACAACGCTGAACTGCTGCGGCGTCTTGCCGGAGTATCGCAGCGAAGCGCGCATTACACGTGCGTGGTGGCCGCCGTTCGCGCGGCGGATGACCACGAGCCTTTGATCGTCGATGCGCGCTGGCACGGCAGGATTCTCGACGCTCCACGGGGTAGCAGCGGTTTCGGCTATGACCCGCTGTTCTACGTTCCCGAACTGGGGAAGACTGCGGCGGAGCTCGATCCCGCGCACAAGAATCGGATCAGCCATCGCGGTCTGGCGATGGCGGGCCTTGCCGCAAGGCTTGTCGAGTGGTGCCGGTGAATCCGGTCATCCAGGTCAAGCCGGATGTAACGGGCGTGACTGCGCCGGATGTGAAGGACTTTCTGCGACCCGGCACGCTGACATTGAGCACCCTGCCACCGCTGGCGCTGTACGTTCACTATCCCTGGTGCGTTCGCAAGTGCCCGTATTGCGATTTCAATTCGCACGAAGCGGGTGCTGGCGGTATTCCGGAAGATGCCTACCTTGCTGTGCTGCGCGCAGACCTGGAGGCGTCGTTGCCGCTGATCTGGGGGCGCCGAATTATCAGCGTGTTTGTCGGTGGCGGAACACCGAGCCTGATGAGCGCACGTGCAGTGGATCGCCTGCTGTCGGACATCCGCGCGTTGCTGCCGCTCGAGCCCGGTTGCGAGGTCACGCTAGAAGCCAACCCGGGCACGTTCGAAGCCGCGCGTTTTGCTTCGTATCGCGGGTCGGGAGTGAACAGACTGTCGATCGGCATTCAGTCGTTCGACGAGGAGAAGCTGAAGGCATTGGGACGTATTCACGATCGCGCGCAAGCGCTGGCGGCGATCGAGATTGCACAGCGCAGCTTCGACAACTTCAACCTTGATCTTATGTACGCACTTCCCGGCCAGTCGCCGGCTGAATTGCACGCCGATGTAGAACAGGCGCTGGCCGCCGGCCCACCGCATCTATCGTTGTATCAACTGACGCTGGAACCCAACACGGTATTTGCCAAGTACCCGCCGCCGCTGCCCGATGACGACATGTCAGCCGGGATGCAGGACTGGCTTGAACAGCGCACCGCGAGTGCCGGCTATCGCCGGTACGAAGTCTCTGCATACGCGCAACCGGGGCGCGAGTGCCTCCACAATCTGAATTACTGGACATTCGGCGACTATCTCGGCATTGGGGCAGGCGCGCACAGCAAGATCTCGTTTCCGCATCGCATCGTTCGTCAGGTGCGATTTCGCCAGCCGGCGACCTATCTCGAACGCGCTGGGCGGAGCGAGTTTCTGGCGGAGAGCCATGAAGTGTCCCGCAACGATTTGCCGTTCGAGTTCCTGCTGAATGCATTGCGGCTCACTGGCGGTGTGCCGAGCAATTCCTTCTTCGAACGTACCGGCGTAACGCTGAGCGCGATCGAAGCTGAACTAAATGAAGCCGAACGGCGCGGATTGTTGGTGCGTGATCATCAAACGCTGGCCGCGACCGACCGTGGTCTGCGGTTCTTGTCGGATCTTCAGGCAATCTTTCTGACGCCAGACGCGCACTAACGCGGTGCAGCCAGAGGCCCGGTTTCCGGGCATACTGCCCCAAAACAGGGCATGAATGGCTCTGCAACGGTGCCTGCCAACCAACGCTACAGCGCTAACCTATTGATCTGTTTCGGAAAAACAGCAGAACTTGGCCGGCCCGCTTTTGGCACACTTACTGCGTCGCGGTTGCGGTCGAATCAGGAATTGTGCGTGACACCCTCACGCTTCGAAAACAACTTTTAATCGTTAGGAGAGCTTGGAATGGCGACGGCCAAGGACGTAATGAAAACGATCAAGGACAACGAAGTGTTGTTCGTCGACCTTCGTTTCACCGATACCAAGGGGAAAGAGCAGCACGTCTCGGTGCCCGTCAAGGCGTTCGATGACGACAAGTTCGAGCTGGGCCACGCGTTCGACGGCTCGTCGATCGCCGGCTGGAAGGGCATCGAAGCGTCCGACATGCTGCTGATGCCCGATCCCGATACCGCGCGGATGGACCCTTTTCGCGAAGAAAACACGCTGATTCTGACGTGCGATGTGATCGAGCCGTCGACTGGCAAGGGTTACGACCGCGATCCGCGCTCGCTCGCCAAGCGCGCCGAGGCCTATCTGAAGTCGACCGGTGTCGGTGACACCGCGTACTTCGGCCCCGAGCCCGAGTTCTTCATCTTCGACGCCGTGACATGGAACATCGACATGTCCGGCGCGTCGGTTCGCATCAAGTCCGAAGAAGCGCCGTGGTCGACCGGTATCGACTACGAAGCAGGCAACCTGGCGCATCGGCCGCCGGTGAAAGGCGGGTACTTCCCGGTGCCACCGACCGACTCGCTGCAGGACATCCGTTCCGAGATGTGTCTGCTGCTCGAGCAGCAGGGGGTCGAAGTCGAGGTGCACCACCACGAAGTTGCAGCGCCCGGGCAGTGCGAGATCGGCACCAAGTTTTCGACTCTGACCAAGCGCGCAGACTGGCTGCAGATACTGAAGTACACCGTGTGGAACGTCGCCGCGAGCTACGGCAAGACAGCGACGTTCATGCCGAAGCCGGTGGTCGGCGACAACGGCTCCGGTATGCACGTGCATCAGTCGGTATGGAAGGACGGAACCAATTTATTTGCAGGCAACGGCTATGGTGGACTGTCCGATTTCGCGCTCTACTACATCGGCGGCATCATCAAGCACGCCAAGGCGTTAAATGCCATCACGAACCCGGGCACCAACTCGTATAAGCGCCTGGTTCCGGGTTTCGAAGCGCCGATTAACCTTGCTTATTCGGCGCGTAATCGTTCGGCGGCGTGCCGCATTCCGTATGTTTCCAATCCGAAGGGACGCCGAGTCGAAGTGCGCTTTCCCGATCCGACCGCGAATTCTTATCTGGCATTTTCAGCGATGCTGATGGCTGGGCTCGATGGTGTGGAAAACAAGATTCATCCAGGCGAGCCGATGGACAAGAACCTGTACGACCTGGAGCCCGAAGAAGCGGCCAAGGTTCCACATCCCTGCGCCTCGCTGGAAGAGGCGCTCGACAACCTCGACCGCGATCGCGAGTTCCTGACGCGCGGCGGTGTGTTCAGCAACGACCTGATCGATGCCTATATCGCGCTGAAAATGGACGAGGTCACGCGCTTCCGGATGACCACCCATCCGCTCGAATTCGACATGTACTACAGCTCGTAGCCCACGGATGAGGCGGGGCGGCACTGTCCGCCCTCCCAAGAATGCGGGAATTCCTCCGACAAGACGGCTTACTCGCGACGTTCGACGGCGAGGGCCTGCCGTACACTGCGCGCCTCTCGCAATCGAGGGAATCGCACGGTGAAAAACGTTGCAGCAACCATCAGTTTGGTCTCCTGCGCCCTGATTTCGGCCACCGCTTCGGCGCAGTCGTCCGATATCTTCGTCTGCGTCGACGAACACGGCCAGAAGGTTTTTCAGAACACCGGGAACGTCAAAAGCTGCAAGCGGATGGATGTGCAGCCGATCCTGACGCTGCCGGCGTCGCGAGTGCCACAGGCCAGAAGCGGAGTGCAGCCCGCGGTCGAGCAGAGGGCATCCGCGTCACCTGCCAATTTTCCTCGAGTCGACGGCGATACTCAGCGCACGCGCGACAGCGACCGGCGCCGCATCCTGGAAGACGAGTTGAAGAGCGAGGAAGAGCGCCTGGCGAAGCTCAAAGCCGAGTTCAACAACGGCGAGCCCGAGCGCCGCGGCGATGAACGCAACTTCGCGCTATACAAAGAGCGCACGCAACGCCTGCAGGAAGACATCGCACGCACCGAGAACAACGTCCGCGCGCTGGCGCGCGAAATGTCTCTGCTCAAGATTCAGTAGCGAAACAACCGCAACGCGAGGCCGCGCATGAACGCGGCCGAGTTGCTCTCACTCGCGCACAGACCGCATTACGACGGCCTCGATCTGCTTTCGACCGCTGTGCTGCTGGTCGATGGGGGCGGGCGCATCGCCCATGTCAATCAATCAGCCGAGCTGCTGCTCGACACATCACGCAAGACGCTGGTCGGGCAACTGGTCGGACGCGTTCTGGGAGACGACGTCGAGGTAAGGCAGCTGGTCGCCGAAGCCGAGGCCAACGCGTTCGGGCAGCGCAAGCAGATCATGGAGCTGCGCCGGGTCGGACGCGAACCGTTGCCGGTGCGCGTAGTCGCTACTGCGCAACTCGGCGATGCCATTCCGCTGGTCCTCGAAGTATCAGAAATCGAGCAGCAACTGAAGGTGGATCGCGAGGAGCGGCAGATCGGCCTGACCGAGGCGAACCGCGAGTTGCTGCGCAACCTCGCGCACGAGATCAAGAATCCGCTGGGCGGCGTGCGAGGCGCGGCGCAGCTGCTCGAAGCTGAGCTGGCGAGTCATGAACAGCGCGAATACACGCGCGTCATCATTGCCGAGGCCGATCGGCTGCACGCGCTGGTCGACCGTCTGCTGATGCCGCACCGCGCGCCGCGCGTGGTCTCGGAGCTGAACATTCACGAGGTATGCGAGCGGGTGCGGCTGATCATGGCGTCGGAATTTCCGCGCGGACTTTCTATCGTTCGCGATTACGACGCGAGCGTTCCCGAGTTTCGCGGGGACAAGGAGCAGCTTATCCAGGCGCTGTTAAACGTGGTGCGCAATGCTGCGCAGGCGCTCGATCCGCGCATTGCGGCCGGTGACGCCGAGATCACTTTGCAGACCCGCGTCGCGCGCCAGGTGACGATCGCGCGCGCGCGACATCGGCTGGCCCTGGATCTGCATGTGATCGACAACGGCCCGGGCATCCCGGAGGCGATCAAGGACCGGATCTTCTTTCCGCTGGTGTCCGGACGTGACGGCGGTAACGGTCTCGGCCTGACGCTCGCTCAGACCTTGATCCAGCAGCACGACGGCATGATCGAGGCCGACAGCCGTCCTGGCCGCACCCACTTCCGCATCCTGATCCCGCTGTGAAGTCCATCTGGATCGTCGATGACGACCGCTCGATCCGCTGGGTGCTGGAGAAGGCACTCGCGCGCGAGAATTTGCCGTGCAAGGCGTTCGGCGGCGCGCAGGAAGTGCTGGCCGAGCTCGAGCACGACAGCCCGCAAGTGCTGGTCTCCGATATCCGGATGCCCGGTGTGAACGGCACCGAACTGCTGCGCGCGGTCAAGCGCAAGCATCCTGCGCTGCCGGTGATCATCATGACCGCGTTCTCCGACCTCGACAGCGCAGTCTCATCGTTTCAGGGCGGCGCGTTCGAATACCTGCCGAAGCCCTTCGATGTCGACAAGGCGGTCGAGCTGATCCGCCGCGCGGTCGAC
>JBGTEW010000041.1:0-1675 GCA_041747615.1 Burkholderiaceae bacterium
GGTCGATCGCAGGCTGATGCTCGCGGTCGAACTGTTCGAACGCGAGCGCCGGACGCGCACCGCGTTCAATCATGCGGCGCAGTGCGGCAGCGCGCAGCGCGTGCTGCGCTTGGTTGTCGTGCACCTCGCCGAGCAGCACGACCGGGCGTCGCTGCATGGCTTCGCTCAGACGCTGCGCGTCGTCGCTGGGCATGATCGAGCTGCAAGCCGTCAGGCTCACCGCGAACGCTGCGGCGACTCTCATGTCATTGATGGCGTTCGACGCACAGCGTTTGCATCGCCGATCTACTTGTAGCCGACGCGATCCAGAATGCGCTGCGCGACCACCGTGTTCTTGGCGATGTTCGAGATCGGCACCTGCTCCTGCTTGAACTTGCCGAGCGAAGCCAGCTCGGGGTTGTTCAACTCGGCGCCCTTAGCGACCGGAAACTCGTTGTTACCGTTGGCAAAGTAGTTCTGCGCCGATGGGCTCGCCAGATACTCCAGGAATGCAATCGCATGCGCCTTGTTCGGCGAGTTCTTCGCGACCCCGGCGCCTGAGATGTTGACGTGCGCGCCGGTGCCCGACTGGTTCGGCCATACAAAGCCGACCTTGCTGACGATGTCCTTGTCCTCGGGTTTGGAAGAGCGCATCAGGCGCACGAGATAGTAGGTGTTGGTGACTGCGACTCCGCACTCGCCGGCTGCCACCGCCTTAATCTGATCGGTGTCCCCGCCGCTTGGCGGCCGCGCCATGTTGGCGACAATCCCCTTGGCCCACTCTTCGGTCTTCGCCTCGCCCAGCAAATCGACGCGCGATCCGATCAGCGACAGCATGTACGGGTGCGAGCCCGAGCGCGTGCACACCTTGCCCTTGTTCTTCGGCTCGGCCAGTTCTTCGTAGGTATCGACATCCTCCGCCTTCACACTCGCCTTGTTGTAGACGATCGCGCGAGCGCGTGTCGAAAACCCGTACCACATGCCGTCGTTGGAGCGCAGCTGCGCCGGTATTCGCTCGTTCAGGACCTTCGATTCGACCGGCTGGAACAGTCCGTCCACCTGCGCGCGATGCAGCCGCGCCGCGTCGACCAGCAACAGCACATCGGCGGGGCTGTTAGCGCCTTCGGCCTTCATCCGTTGCAGCAGTTGCTCATCGCCTGCTTCGATGCGATTGATCTTGATGCCGGTCTGCTTCGTGAAATCCGAGTAAAGCGCCTCATCGGTCTGATAGTGGCGCGCGGAGTACAGATTCAGCACTTTTTCCTGAGCGCGCGCTTCGAGCGGCGCTGCGATTGCGGCGGTGATTCCGGCCAGAACCGCAAACTGCATCGCGCGATGCAGGCCTTTCTCGGCCAGACGCCGAGGACTTTTCATTCGACTCATCGACACACCCCATCCATGGTAGGCAAGCGGACGGGCGGACGTTATCGCAAACAATTCCTAAATGCAAACGATTCTCATTCAAGAAGATCGATGACCTGAAATCAGTGACTTACAACGAGTGAGCTAAGGGCGTATGACGACAGCGCCATCGTCATAGGGAAACTCCGGGGAGGTGGCCTGAGCTGGCGGCACATCCACGATCACCACTGGCGCCGCGTACGGCGCGTCGATGACGCGCCGAGCGCCGTTGAAGCGCGCCTGCCAGTAGCGGTCATCGAGCCTTTCGATGCGCACTTTGCCGCCGGTTGCGGGC
>JBGTEW010000042.1:0-5186 GCA_041747615.1 Burkholderiaceae bacterium
GCGGCGGAATCTCACGCTCGCATCGAATCTTCAGAAGCGTACGGACTTGATCGCGGACGTGTGTTACGAAATCCAGCTCCAACGGGGCAACCTCCACTTACCCGCCGAATTTAACGGCGCTTACGTCGCGCCGAATCCCCCAAATCTGCTAGAGGAAACGTTGCTTTTCCGGAAGAACTACGAAACCGGCGCGCGTTCTGCAACCTTGGCGGTCGGCCGACGGGTGACCTGACGAATGGCATTCACCAGCACCCGCTCGCGCTCCTCGGGCTGTGCGTCGAACAGACGCGTGACCAGCGTGGTCGCCAGAGGCTTCAACTGCAGACGGTTTTCACCGGGGGCGAGCTCGCGCCACCCCAGCCCGACCAGCCAATGCCACAAATCGTCACTCAAGCCCGCCTGCACCGTCATGCGGAGCCCGGCGCAACAGATCGTACCGCCGATCGGCGGCTTGCTCGCTTCGCGACGGCGCATGTCCTGCTTCTTCTTCCACAGCAGTTCGCCCACCGGCGCATTCAGCAACGTGACCCAGTTCATTTCACCTCCGAGGATGAACGCACTGTACCGGGCGACGGAAGGCGGTTCGATACCCCTTCGGAGCGTCGCGCCCTTGAGCTAATCCGCCGCTGAATAGCGTGCGTGCGGATCAAGGTTGCGGTCGTCCGAACGGAGGCCGCTCTAACCGCCGCTAAACTTCTGCCATGACGATCTACCAGCTGGCCGACCGAATTCCTGATATCGATCCAAGCGCTTACGTATCCGACGACGCCACCGTGATCGGCACCGTGATCCTCAAGGAAAGGGTCAGTGTGTGGCCGCATACCACGCTGCGCGGCGACAACGAACCGATCGAGATCGGCGCCGATAGCAACGTGCAGGAATCATGCGTGCTGCATACCGATCCGGGATTCCCGCTGAAGATCGGCCGCGGCGTGACCATCGGCCATCAGGTGATGCTGCATGGCTGCACAATCGGCGACGGCTCTCTGATCGGTATCCAGGCGGTCATACTGAATGGCGCGGTGATTGGACGTAATTGCCTGATTGGCGCCGGCGCATTGATCACCGAGGGCAAGCAGATTCCCGACGGCTCGCTGGTCATCGGCTCACCGGCAAGGGTCATGCGCAAACTCGAGCCGGCGGCAATCGACAAACTTCGCGGCATCGCCGATAGCTATGTACAGCGGGCGTCTGCCTATCGCTGCGATTTGAAACGTATCGGTTGAACGAGCTCGACTGGATGCCGGATCAGCTGTTGAAGTTTGCGTTTCGCGGCGCACGCGTGCGCGGCGGCGTCGTTCAGCTGCAAACTGCCTGGAGGGAAATGACTGCACACCATCGCTACCCACCCGCGGTGATGCGCGTACTGGGAGAGATGGTTGCAGCGGCTGCGCTGCTGGCCACCAGCATCAAGTTCAACGGTGCGTTGGTGATGCAGATTTACGGCGACGGTCCGCTGCAGTTGCTGGTGGTCGAGTGCCAGCCCGATCTGGCGCTGCGCGCCACCGCCAAGGTGCGCGACGAGCCGATCGCCGACGACATTTCGTTGCGCAAGCTGTTGAATCGGGGCGGTGGCGGTCGGTTTGCTATCACGCTCGACCCGAAGGACCCGCGGCCCGGTCAGCAGCCTTATCAGGGGATCGTTGGGCTGGAAGGCGCCAGCGTCGCCGACCTGCTGGAAAACTATATGCAGCAGAGCGAGCAGCTCGAGACCCGGTTATGGTTTGCGTCCGGTGATGACGCTGCTGCGGGGTTGCTGCTGCAGCGCCTGCCCGAGGGCGGCGGACACGGGCTCTCAGAAACGGACGACGCATGGGAGCGTGTCGTCGCACTGGCACAGACAGTGGGCTCCGGCGAACTGCTGAACCTCGCCCCGGACGCGGTGCTGCATCGGCTGTTCTGGCAGGAATCCCTCGAATACTACCCGCCGCTCGCACCGCGCTTTGAATGCACCTGCTCGCGCGAGCGCATCGGCAGGATGCTGATCTCGCTCGGTCAGGAAGAGGTGGATTCGATCGTTGCCGAACAGGGGTCGGTCGGAGTGACCTGCGAGTTTTGCGGCAGGCAGTATTCATTCGATCCGGTCGACGTTGCCCATCTGTTCGCGCGCGGGTTGGAGAGCACCGAAGCAACCACGCTCGACGATCAAACGCGGCACTGATCCGACACAAGCCGTCCGCAGGTCTATCGGCGCGAGCCACGGCGGCCGCGCAGAGACCGTTCTTAGCGTGCTACGGGTGTTCGAGCTGCTCTTCGCTGGCGGTTGCCCGTTCCATCGAACGGCGGAAAGCAACCGCCGGAGCATGTTCGTCGATTTCGACATCGTCCCAGCACACCGGCTGCCCCGCCGCAACGGAATTCACCAGCTTTACCTTGTGCGCCAGCCCCAAGGGCAGACCGCCGATGCGCAATGACTCGTCGGCCGGCATCACTTTGCCGTACACGGTGTAACCGCCCTCGCCGTCCAGCATTTCACCTGCGACCAGATCGCGCTTCGCGGTCGCCACGACGTCAGCGTTAAACCCGATCGGCGCACCCGTGGGCTCGTTGCGCAATCCGACGCTCGCCACACTGATGCCGAGTTCGAGCCCGATCAGGTGGAACGGCTTGTAAAGCGCCGAGTACTGACCTTCACGGTCGGTCACCAACCCGTACTCCTTGAAGCATCTCTCGACGTAGTCGCTGCCGCCGGCGAACACCACGTACACACCCCAGCGAAGGTCGCGCGGCACCGGTTTGCCATCTCGCTGCAGGCTCGAAATCACTTCGACCTGCCCGCGGTGATGCAGCACGCCGCCTTCGGTCTGCGGCCGCAGCACCTGCGGCAGGTCGTCGACCCCGCACGGCGGAAACGACAGTCCGTCTGGCGCGAGAAGTCCGGTCGCGTTCGACACGGCGCACATTTCGATCGCGCTCTTGGTGCCGTCGAGAAACGAATTGAACATCTGGGGGTTCAGTCCGCCGATGCGCGCATCTTCAGCTGTGAGCCCGTAGTGACCCCAGACGGTCTCCGGGGTCGATGCGTGGTACGCGGGCAGATACTTCGTTCCTTTGCCGGCCGCAATGACTTCGAAGCCGCACGCGCGCGCCCAGTCGACCAGCTCGCAGATCAGCGCAGGCTGGTCGCCGTAAGCGAGCGAATAGACGACTCCGGCCTCGCGCGCCCGTTGTGCCAACAAGGGGCCGGCCAATGCATCGGCCTCGACGTTGACCATCACGATGTGCTTGCGGTGCTCGCAGCAGGCGAGAACATGCATGATTCCCGCGGTGGGAGAACCCGTGGAATCGATGACGATGTCGATGTCGGGAAGGCTGATCAGATCGCGCGAGTCCGCATGAAAGGTCAGCGAACGGATGGTGTTGTCGGACCAGCCGACTTTCCGCAGCGACTGGCGCGCGCGTTCCGGATCGAGGTCGGCAATGGCCGTCACGCGCATTCCCGGCGTATGGCGAACCTGCGACAGGTACATCGAACCGAACTTGCCGGCGCCGATCAAGCCGACGCGCAGCGGTGCACCCAGCGCTTCACGCTCCTTCAGAAGGCGATGTAGGTTCATTTGGGTGGTCGGTGCTCGGTGATCGGTGAGCGGTTCGTGCTCGAAGCACTTTCCGCCTTCGGCGAAACGATCTGAAAGAAAATCTCGCCGTCGCGCACCATGTTCAGCTCATGCCGCGCTCGTTCTTCGATGGCCTCGGTGCCTTCTCGCAGGCTCGCGACCTCGGCTGCCAGCGCCGCGTTGCGCGTTGTCAGCGCGCCATTGACGCTGCGTTGCGCCGTCAGCTGCCGGTCGAGGTCCCATGCCCGCAGCCAACCGCCCTTGCCGAACCAGAGCGGCCACTGGATCGCTATCAGTAGCGCGGCAAGGACGAAGGCCAGGAGCCGCATGCTTGCCGTCAGCGCCGGCTGTAAAACGCATCGCGACCCGGATAGCCGGCGATATCGCCCAGATCTTCTTCGATGCGGAGCAGCTGGTTGTACTTCGCGATGCGATCGGAGCGGCATAAAGAGCCGGTCTTGATCTGCATCGCATTGGTGCCGACGGCGATATCGGCGATTGTCGTGTCCTCGGTTTCACCGGAGCGATGACTGATCACCGCCGTGTAACCGGCGCGCTTCGCCATCTCGATGGCAGCGAAGGTTTCGGTCAGCGTGCCAATCTGGTTGATCTTGATCAGAATGGAATTGGCCACGCCACGCCTGATTCCCTCGCGCAGAATCGTGGTGTTCGTCACGAACACATCATCACCCACCAGTTGCACCCTTTCGCCAAGCTTGCGCGTGAGCTGCTCCCATCCTTCCCAATCGTCCTCCGCCATGCCATCCTCGATCGAAACGATTGGATACCGGTCGCACCATGTTCCGAGCATCGCGATCCAGTCGGCCGCGGACAACGTCAATCCCTCGCTGTCGATCCGGTACTTTCCGTCCTTGAAAAACTCGCTGGCGGCGCAGTCGAGCGCTATCGCGATATCCGTGCCGGCCGTGTAGCCGGCCTTGTCGATTGCCTGCAGGATCATCTGGATCGCAGCCTCGTGGCTCTTCACGCTGGGGGCAAAACCGCCTTCGTCACCGACCGCAGTGCTCATGCCGGCCTTGTCGATCAGCTGTTTCAGCGCGTGAAACACCTCGGCGCCATAGCGCACCGCTTCGGAAAACGTCGGCGCTCCGAGAGGCACGATCATCAGCTCCTGCAGATCAAGATTGTTGTTCGCGTGCGCGCCGCCGTTGACCACGTTCATCATCGGCACCGGCATCTGCATTGCACCGCTGCCTCCGAAGTAGCGATACAGCGGCAAACCAGATTCCTCGGCAGCCGCTTTCGCCACCGCAATGGATACTGCCAGCATTGCGTTGGCGCCGAGCCGCGATTTGTTCTCGGTCCCGTCGAGCTCGATCAATGCGTGATCAAGAAATGCCTGCTCGCTTGCCTCGAGCCCCATCACTGCTTCCGAGATCTCGGTGTTGATGTTCTCGATCGCTTTCGTGACGCCTTTGCCGCCATATCGGTTGGCATCACCATCGCGCAATTCGATCGCCTCACGCGCTCCGGTCGACGCCCCCGACGGAACCGCAGCGCGGCCCATCACGCCGCTTTCGAGCAAAACGTCGCATTCAACGGTCGGGTTGCCGCGCGAATCGAGAATCTCGCGGCCGATGATGTCGACGATGGCGCTCATGATGTCCT
>JBGTEW010000043.1:0-16104 GCA_041747615.1 Burkholderiaceae bacterium
ACGAGTCGTGGCGCTGTCTCGACAGCAGCGGCTAGAGCAGCTGCGCCGCCTTTGAGTCGTCGCCCGAGGAGCGGAGCAACGCCGGGGCTGTTGAGCAAAAAAGCGCTTTAGCCCTTTTTGCGCCGGCGTTGTGAGCACCGCAGTGGTTGGCACGAAGTGCTCGACGATGTAGGCGGCGCAGCTGCGTCAGCTGCTGCTGCGTGTCGACCCCGCCACGCGCTATCGCGCCGGCCACACCATCACACAGCGCGTGGGACGCTCGTTCTTTGCCGGCGCAACTGCCAATGTCGAACGGAAACCGTACCCGCTTCCCTCGACGTCATAACGCACGCCGGCCGAACCCTGCCTGTCCATCACGGAGACGACCAATGGGCCGATCAGCTGATGATCCTTCGCCCGCATCGTCACGCTGCCGAGCGGATTTCCCTGAGCAGCGCCGAAGCTCACGCCGGACAATGCACGCGCAACCGCCAGCGGTTCCACCGAGCCCGCCGCCTCGATCGCACGCACCAGCATCTCGACCATCACGATCGTGCGCGCCTGGAAAAAGTCGTCGCGCGCATCCGGGAAGCGGCGGCGGAACTCCTGATAGACGCGCTCCATCGTCAGTGGCGCGGCGTTCGGATGCCACTCGGCCACCGCATGCACCCGCCCGACACCTGCGTCACCGATGGTCGCCGGGGCGCCCAGTCCGTTGCCGTAGAAGGTATAGAAACTGGCGTCCAGTCCGGCTTCACGTGCCGCCCGCACCAGCAGAGTCAGATCGTTGCCCCAGTTGCCGGTGACAACCGTATCAGCCCCACTCGCCTTGATCTTTGCAACGTAGGGCGCAAAGTCGCGCACCTTGCCGACTGGATGCAGTTCGTCGCCGACAATGCGCACCGCCTTCGCGCGCTCCGTCAGCATGGCGCGCGCGTTCGCAGCCACCTGCTGCCCGAAGCTGTAGTCCTGATTGATCAGATACACGCTCGATACGGCGGCATCGGCTGCAAGTGCCTCAACCAGTGCCGCCATGCGCATCTCAACGTGCGCGTCGAACCTGAAATGCCACGGACTGCAGCGTTCGTTGGTCAACGCGGGATCGACTGCCGAGTAATTCAGAAACAACACACGCTCGGACGGAACGCGTTCATTGTGTTTATTGACTGCATCGATCAGTGCCGCCGCGACCGCCGATGAATTGCCCTGAAGCACGAACGGAATGCCGGCATCGGTCGCGCGCCGGAACATCGTCAGCGCCTCCTCGACCTGCCCCTTTGAATCGAACGTCTGCAGTTGAAGCAGCCGCGCCCCGTCTGGAAGCCTGACTCCGCCGCGCGCATTTACACGTTCGATCGCAAACAACAGATTACGCGCCACCGCCTCTCCGGTGTTGGCAAATGGCCCTGAGAACGCCTCGATCATCGCGAGGCGAATCGGCTGCACCTGCGATGTCTGCGCCGACGCCGTAACGTTCAACAGAGCCGATAGAATCGCTGCGCACCACCGCTTCACCGCACTCTCCGCTTCACAAACTACGAGATGGCATGGTACGTGCTGCGAGCTGCTCAACGACCAACCGCGGCGCCGATGCTGCCCTCTAAGTTTCAGTCTTCTTCGGTGTGATCAATGTCCCACTTGTTACCGATGGATCCGATCTCCGAGCCGCCGCTCGATCTTACCGTCCGGGTCGGCTGTGCGGTCTCGTATCAGGCGACGTTGGCCGCACCTATTCTGTTGCTGTTGAAACCGCACCTCGATTTGCGGCAGTTGATCCTGGAGGAGCAGCTGACGTTCGGCCCCGGCTTGCCGACATCGCCGTTGATCGACAGCCACGGGAACGTCGTGTACCGAACGACCCTGGCCCCGGGACTCAACGAGATTCGCCACGATGCCATTTTTTCGGTACCGAGTCGCCCTGACAACGACGGTCTGCCCATCGATCTGATCCCGATCGAACGGCTGCCGGCCGAGGTCCTGCGCTATACGCTGCCCAGTCGCTACTGCGATTCCGACAAGTTGATGAATTTCGCTTGGCAGCAATTCGGGCATCTGCCGCACGGCATCGTCCGGGTGCAGGCGATTTGCGATTGGGTGTACTCCAACATCGAATATCGCTACGGATGTGGCAACCCGACCATCTCCGCAAGCGACGTCCTGGCGCAAGGCTATGGCGTGTGTCGCGATCTGGCCCACCTCGCGGTGGCACTATGCCGCTCCTTTAATCTGCCAGCCCGTTACGTGTCGGGCCACTTGCCCGATATCGGCGTGGCGGACCCGGGAACAGGAATGGACTTTCACGCCTACGGCGAAGTCTTTCTCGGCGGCTCCTGGCACACCTTCGATCCGCGCAATAACGACACCATGCCGCGCATCGGCCGTATCAAGATCGCTCATGGCCTGGATGCCGTCGACTGCGCGCTATCGACGACCTACGGCCAGGCGATATTGACCAATTTTCAGATCTGGGCGTATCAGGTGAGACGCAGTGAAGTGCGCGTGGGCGATCCGATCGATCTAAGCAAGCGCCTCGACGGCACACCCACGGTCAAAGAGTCTGTGGAGTAGATCATGGAGCGTTGCGCCGCAAATCCAGCGTAAACGGAAAGCTACGGTTCGCCGGCTCTGATGCAACGGTGACGTTTCCCGGTGTATGCCCGTGCGGCCAGAAACGTGCGGCGCGGCGCGCTTCGGCCTCGAAGGCATTGACCGGGAACGTCTGATAGGCACGCCCGCCCGGGTGGGAGACATGATAAGTACAGCCGCCGATCGCGCGGCCGTTCCAGATATCGACGATGTCGAACGTCAATGGCGTATGCGGCGCGATCGTCGGGTGCAGCGCGGAAGGCGGGTTCCAGGCGCGATAACGCACGCCGGCGACGAATTCTCCCTGCACTCCGGTCGGCTGCAATGGCAGCGAGCGACCGTTGCAGGTGACGATGTGGCGAGTGTCGGCAACACCGCTTACCTTCACTTGCAGGCGCTCTACCGATGAATCGACGTAGCGTGCGGTGCTCCCGGCCTGCATGTCCTCGCCCAGCACGTTCCACGGCTCGATCGCCTGGCGCAGTTCCAGCTGAATCCCCGCGTAGGCGACGGTGCCATAACGCGGAAAGCGGAATTCGAGGAACGGCAGGAACCACGCGAGCTGGAACGGATAACCCGCCGCGTTCAGTTCCCGCACAACGTCCTCGAGGTCCTGCACCAGAAAGTGCGGCAGCATGAAGCGATCGTGCAACTGCGTTCCCCAGTAGACGAGCTTGCCCGTGTAAGGCGTGTTCCAGAAGCGGGCGACCAGCGCCCGCAGCAACAGCATTTGGGTGAGGCTCATTTGCGGGTGTGGCGGCATCTCGAACGCACGAAACTCGAGCAGGCCAAGCCGGCCATGGGGCCCTGCCGGGGCGTACAGCTTGTCGATGCAAAACTCCGCCCGGTGCGTGTTGCCGGTCAGATCAACCAGCAGGTTGCGCAACAGTCGGTCTACCAGCCACGGGGTCTCGCTGTCGACGCCGGCAGCCGTGTTCTTTGCCATCTGCTGAAACGCGATTTCGAGTTCGTAGAGGTTGTCGTCGCGCGCCTCGTCGACGCGCGGCGCCTGGCTGGTGGGGCCGACAAACATGCCGGAGAAAAAGTACGACAGCGCTGGATGGTTCTGCCAATAGCTGACGAGGCTTTGCAGCAGATCGGGCCGGCGTAACAACGGGCTGTCGACCACGTTGGCCCCGCCGAGCGTGATGTGATTGCCACCGCCGGTGCCCGTGTGCCGGCCGTCGAGCATGAATTTCTCGGCAGCGAGCCGGGCCAGCCGCGCTTCTTCGTAAACAATGGTTGTGATGGCCACCAGTTCGTCCCAGCTTCGGGCCGGATGAACATTGACTTCGATGACGCCGGGATCGGGCGTGATATTCAGAACTTTGACGCGTGCATCGGCAGGTGGCGGATAGCCTTCGACGACGATCGGCAATCGCACTTCGCGCGCGGTTCTTTCGAGCGCGGTGACGAGGGCGAGATAGTCCTCTAGATACGGCAGCGGCGGCATGAAGACATGGAGCCGCGCCTCGCGCACTTCGATACAGAGCGCGGTGCGGACCACGTCCTTGGGCACCGGGTCCGGCGGTGGTGGCCCAGCGCGCACGGGAAGGTTGTCCGCCATCGCGGCGAAATCCGCCAAGGGCGGCCGCGCGTCGAACGGATCGCGCGGTGGTTCGGTTTCGACATCGGCCGGGTCGACTTCGGGCAATGCGGCAAGCGGAAGGCGGAAGCCCGCCGGCGAATCGCCGGGAACCAAGTACAGATGGCTGCTCTTCAGCGGCCAGCTGCTGCTGCGCCAATCGGGTCGATCTTCGGGAGCATCAGCTTTGGTGTTTTTTCGGATCGCAGCGCGCAATGGCAGCACATAGCCGACGACGCGGCCGAGACCCTGGCGCAGCTGGCGCGCGAGTCGGGCGCGGCCGGTGCTGGCAGCAAGATCTTCGTGCGCAGGATCGATGTTTATCGGCAGTCCCTCCTCCTCGACAACTGAAATCCGAACGTCCTCGTACGCAGGGATCAGGTAATGACGGTTGAAGCCAAGCCGGTGGGCCAGCCGGGAGGCGAAGGACAGCGCGTCGGCATCGGTGCTGCCTGCCTGACCAGGGCCGGCCGCATCAGCGAGAGAGTCGTCGGCAATCAGCGCGGGATCGCTCCAGATCGGCTTGCCGTCGACCCGCCAGTAAACACCCAGTGCCCAGCGCGGCAGCGGCTCCCCCGGATACCACTTGCCCTGAGAAAAGTGCAGCAGCGCGCCCGGTGCGAAGCGGCGCTGCAGACGCTGCCGCAAGTCGCGGGCAAGCTTCAGCTTGGTGGGGCTTAGCGCGGTGAAATTCCATTCGTCGCCTTCGATGTCGTCGATCGACACGAAAGTCGGTTCACCGCCCTGCGTCAAACGGACGTCGCCGATCTGTAGTTTTTCATCGACCGCGTGGCCCAGGGCGACGATGGCATTCCACTGATCTACGTTGTAGGGTTTGGTGACGCGCGGGTCTTCGCGCAACCGCGCGACCGTCATCGTCACGTCAAACGTCGCCTCGCAGACATCCGTCAGTCCGATGATCGGTGCGGCGCTGCCCGGCACGGCCGTGCACGCGAGCGGGATATGGCCTTCGCCGGTCAGCAACCCGGAAGTGGGGTCGAGCCCGATCCAGCCTGCACCCGGAATGTATGCCTCAGCCCAGGCGTGCAAATCAGTGAAATCGGCCTGTGGGCCGGTGGGGCCATCGAGCGATTTGATGTCGGCCACCAGCTGGATCAGGTAACCCGAAACGAAGCGCGCGGCGATTCCGAGATGGCGCAATAGGTTGACCAGCAGCCACGCACTGTCGCGGCACGAGCCACTTTTCAAGTCCAGCGTCTGTTCGCAGCTTTGCACGCCGGGCTGCATGCGCAGAAGGTAGGCAATGTCGTGCTGGATGCGCTGGTTGACCGACACTAGAAAGTCGTTGATGTGAACCCCGTTGCGGGCGGTGGCGGTCCGAAACTCCTGCAGCCAGTGCGTCAGTCGTGGCCCGGATTCTGCGGTCAGCAGAAACGGCGCCAGCTCGGTTGCGAGCGAGTCCGGGTAGCGGAATGGATATCGTTCCGCGTAGTCCTCAACAAAAAAGTCGAACGGGTTGATGACCGTCATGTCGGCCACGAGGTCTACCGTCACCGCCAGATCGCGCGTCACATCGGGAAACACGGCACGCGCAACGTAATTGCCGTAAACATCCTGCTGCCAGTTCAGAAAGTGCTTCGGCGGCGCAATCTGCAATGAATAGCTCAAGACCGGCGTGCGTGCGTGGGGGGCGGGCCGCAGGCGTATCTCGTGCGGCGACAAGGTGACCGGCCGGTCAAAGCGGTAGACGCTCCGGTGATGGAGCGCGACGTGAATCGACATGGTTTCCTTATGCCGTGTCGCGCGAGCGCTGTGCGGACAGCTCCCAGTCGAGCTCGGGAAGTTCAGTAAAGGCGCGGCGGATACCGTCGACCCACTTCTGGCTGAGGGCCGTGAAGTACTGGTCACCGTCCCTGAACTGATGTCGCATTGTGATTTGCAGACTGTCACGCTCGTAAGAGATCAGATCGATCGGCATGCCGACCGTCAGGTTGCTGCGCATCGTCGAATCGAACGAAACCAGCACGCATTTGGCGGCGTCGGCCAGCGTGGTCGAGTGCGTGATCACCCGATCGATAATCGGCTTGCCGTACTTGGTCTCGCCGGTCTGAAAGTAAGGGGTCTCAGTGCCGGCCTCGATGCAGTTGCCCTCCGAGTAAATGCGAAACAGGCGCTGCCGCTCGCTGCCGATCTGCCCGCCCAGAATGAACGAGGCGTTAAAGCGGATGTCGCTTTCCTCGAGGTGCTTGCCGTCGCGCTCATCGATTTCTCGCATTGCGTCGCCCGTCAGCCGGGCGACGTCGAACATCGATTTCGCATTCATTAGATTCGGCGCAGCGTCGCCCTGAACGCAGCGCTGCTTCAACACACCGATCACTGCCTGCGTTCCGGAAAGGTTGCCTGAGCTCAACAGCACGATCACTCGATCGCCTACGCGCTCAAATACGGTCATCTTGCAGAACTTCGCCAAATCGTCGACGCCGGCGTGAGTGCGCGAGTCCGACGCGAAGATCATGCCCGCATCGAGCATGATGCCGACGCAATAAGTCATTGTTGTTGGATCCTCGCGGGTTGTGCTCTGCCAGGTCAGCCCTGACGTTGTGACATGGTCCCCGGCGGCTGCGTCTCCGCCTCCGGCCACAGATATTCGCGGTTAATCTCATCGCCCAACGCGGCGATCCGTTGCAAAAAATCGGTTAGATACTCGTGCAGGCCGTGTTTGAAGATGTCGTCGACCCGCCCGTAATGTAGCCGCGCATGCAGATCGCCCGCAAGCCGCTTCGACTCACCGGCCGCGCTGCCGCCGACCGACTTCAGCAGGTCGTAAAGTTCATTCACACACGAATGCATCGAGCGCGGCATATCGTCGCGCAGGATGAGTAGCTCGGCGACCCGCCGCGGACTGACTACGTCGCGATAAATTTTCCGGTACGCCTCGAACGCGCTGACGCTGCGCAGCACCGCACCCCACTGGTAGTAATCGGCCGCGCCGCCGACGTCTTTAACGCTGGAGAGCAGGACGTGATATTTGGTATCCAGAATGCGTGCGGTGTTGTCGCCGCGTTCGATGTAGGTGCCGAGGCGCAGAAAATGAAATCCTTCGTCGTGGAGCATCGTGCCGAAAGTCACGCCGCGAAACAGGTGCGAGTGGGTCTTGACACGGTCGAAAAAGTGGGTAATTCCATCGTTTTCCAGATCGGCTTCGGAGATCTGGCGAATTTCCAGCCAAGCCCCGTTCAGCACCTCCCACATTTCCGATGAGATCGCGCTACGCACTGCGCGGCCGTTCTGCCGGGCGTTCTGCAGCGCCGTGCAAATGGCCGACGGATTTTCCGGGTCGAGCACCATGAAGCGAAGTGCGTCGCGCGGCGTGCTGGTTTGATACTTCTTCAAAAAGTCCCGATGCAGCCCGGTGGTCAGCAGAGGTGCCGCCCATTCCTGATCAACGCTCATCGAGCCTTGCGGCACGAGTGACATGCGATAGGTGACATCGAGAATACGGGCGACGTTTTCGGCACGCTCGAAGTGCCGCGCCATCCAGTAGAGATTGCTGGCGATTCGACTCAGCATTCGACATCGCTAAACGAGGTGTCGCCGATTTCGGACACCCAGGTGTCCTTGGTGCCACCGCCCTGCGACGAATTGACCACCAGCGAGCCTTCGCGCAGCGCTACGCGGGTCAACCCGCCAGGCACCACACTGACCGTGTTGCCCGACAGCACGTAGGGCCGCAGATCAACATGGCGTGGTGCGATGCCTAGTTGAACCAGGGTCGGACAGGTGGACAGCGCCAGCGTCGGTTGGGCGATGAAGTTATCCGGTTTGTGCACGATGCGCTCCCGGTAGGCGTCAAGTTCGGAACGGCTCGATGCGGGGCCGATCAGCATGCCGTAGCCGCCCGACCCCTGCACTTCCTTAACCACCAGTTCCGCCAGATGCGCCAGTACGTAGGCTCGATCGTCCGCCTTATGCAGTTGATAAGTTGGCACGTTGGCCAGCAGCGGTTCTTCGCCGAGATAAAAGCGGATCATTCCCGGCACGTAGACGTAAGTCGCCTTGTCGTCGGCAACGCCGGTGCCCACCGCGTTGGCAAGAATGACATTGCCGCCGGCATACGCCGCCATCAACCCGGGTACACCGAGGATGGAGTCGGGCCGGAACACGGTCGGATCGAGAAATTCATCGTCGATGCGCCGATAGATAACGTCCACCCGCTGCGGGCCCATTGTTGTGCGCATGTAGACGACGTTGTTGCGCACGAGCAGGTCCTGGCCCTCGACCAACTCGACGCCCATCTGCTGGGCAAGGAAAGCATGCTCGAAATATGCGCTGTTGTAGGGCCCGGGAGTGAGCAACACAACGGTGGGATTGGTCGCTTGCGGCAGCGCGAGGGCGCGCAGATTGTCGAGCAGGACGTCGGGGTAATGGTCGACCGGCGCCACGCGCATCTGCGCAAACAGCTCCGGAAACAGCCGCATCATTACCTTGCGGTTCTCCAGCACGTACGAGACGCCGCTCGGCGTGCGCAGATTGTCTTCGAGCACGTGGAACTCATTCTCTGCGGTACGTACCAGATCGATACCGGCGACATGGGCGTAGATCTGATTAGGCAGATCGATGCCTTGCATTTCAGGGCGATAAAGACGATTACCGAGGACCTGCTGCGCCGGGATGATGCCTGCCTTGAGAATTTCCTGAGCGTGATAGATGTCGTGCAGAAAAGCATTCAGCGCCCGCACCCGCTGGCAGCAGCCCTTGGAAATCACGTTCCATTCCGCGGCACTAAGGATCCGCGGAATGATGTCGAACGGAATCAGCCGCTCGACGCCGACTTCCTCGCCGTAGACAGCGAAGGTGATTCCTAGTCGCGTAAAGATGAGGTCCGCTTCCTTCTGCTTGCGGCAGAGGTACTCCATCGGGGCCCTGTCGAGCCAGGCCGCGTAATGCCGGTACGCCGGACTGACTTCGCCCAACGGCCGCCGCATTTCATCGTATGCCGCTAAACGCTCTCCGACGCTATACGGCATGCACGCCGGCCCCCACCCCAGTAAATAAAGAAAATGTTACAGCGTCTACCGATGGATGCGATGAGTGATGCCAGGGAGCCGCCCAACCTGCGGCGTTCAGCGCGCCGCCGAAGTCTGGGGATTCAATCGCTCACCCGTCATGTACAGCTTGTTCAGCGCATTCAGATACGCCTTCGCAGAGGCCGCGATGATGTCCGGATCGGCTCCGGTGCCGTTGACGATGCGCCCGGCTCGCGCCAGCCGCACCGTCACTTCACCCTGCGCATCGCTGCCGCTGGTGATCGCATTGACCGAGTAGAGCAGCATTTCGCAGCCGCTTTTAACCTGGCTCTCGATCGCCTTCAGCGAAGCGTCGACCGGGCCGTCGCCCTCCGATTCGGCCGAGATTCTTTCCGCGCCTATCGAGAACACGATCCTTGCATGAGGACGCTGACCCGTTTCGGATTTCTGCATCATCGAAATCAGCTTGAAATGCTCGTCGTGCGGCGTCACCGACTCATCCGAGAACAATGCCTGGATGTCTTCGTCGAAGATCTCTGCCTTGCGGTCGGCTAGGTCCTTAAAGGCGGCAAATGCGGCGTTCAGTTCCGTTTCACTTTCGAGCGGGATCGCCAGCTCGTTGACGCGCTGCTTGAACGCACTGCGACCCGACAGCTTGCCCAGCACGATCTTGTTCGCACTCCAGCCTACATCCTCAGCACGCATGATCTCGTACGTGTCACGCGCCTTCAGCACACCATCCTGATGGATGCCCGACGCGTGCGCAAACGCATTGGCGCCGACGACTGCCTTGTTCGGCTGTACTACAAATCCCGTGATGCCTGCCACCAGCTTCGACGAAGGCACGATCTGTGTCGCATCCACACCGACTTCGAGATCAAAGAAGTCGCGCCGCGTGCGCACCGCCATCACGACTTCCTCCAGCGAACAGTTGCCGGCCCGCTCGCCGAGACCGTTGACGGTGCATTCGACCTGGCGTGCGCCGCCGATCATGACGCCGGCAAGCGAGTTGGCCACCGCCATTCCCAGATCGTTATGGCAGTGAACGCTCCATAAGGCCCGGTCCGAATTCGGCACTCGCTCGCGCAGCATTCGCAGGAACTCGCCGAACAACTGCGGGACTGCGTAACCCACCGTGTCCGGGATATTGATCGTGGTCGCACCTTCTGCAATCGCTGCCTCGAGTACTCGGCACAGAAAATCCGGCTCCGAGCGGTAGCCGTCCTCCGGCGAGAACTCGACGTTGTCGGTGAACTGACGTGCAAAGCGCACCGCGAGCCTCGCCTGTTCGTAGACCTGGTCCGGCGTCATCCGCAGCTTCTTTTCCATATGCAGCGGTGAAGTGGCGATGAACGTATGGATGCGTTTCGATTTCGCGCCCGCCAGCGCCTCTGCGGCGCGGCTGATATCGCGGTCGTTGGCACGCGCCAGAGAACAGACGGTCGAATCCTTGACCGCGTTGGCGATCGCTTTCACCGCATCGAAGTCACCGTTGGACGATGCTGCAAAGCCGGCCTCGATCACATCGACCTTCAAGCGCTCGAGCTGCATCGCAATCCGCAGCTTCTCCTCTCTTGTCATCGATGCGCCAGGGCTTTGCTCGCCGTCGCGCAGCGTGGTGTCGAAAATGATCAGGCGTTCGGTCATAAGGGCTCCAGGCAAAACAGTCGTGTTGCTGCCCCGCCCGGCTCGCGGCTCAGGCGCGGTCTTTCGCGAATTGTGGGGAGTGAGTTAGCTGCGCGCGGGGCGCAGCAGCGGTAGCAGCAGCGAGCGCAGCAGATGAGGCGCGGCTGGAACTCGGGCGGAGATGGCAATACAAATCATGTGGCGAGACTATAAGCGGAAACGCGCGCGCGAACAACCGCCTATTCCTCGGTCTTCGGGATTTCCTGCGGCGGCTTGGGCACCGGTTTGGTCGGATTTGGTTCGTGTCGATACCACGTCCACGCCAGGTAGACGTACCCGGACAGCGCGTAGCAACAGAACAACGTAAATAAGGCAATCGGCGGATCGGAGGAGACAACGAAGATCAGCGCAATCGCCACGACCATGACCCAGAAAGGAACGCTGCGTGCGACCTGAAAGCTCTTGCCGCTGTAGAACGGCGCGCTCGAAACCATCGTGAAGCCCGCGTACACGGTCAGAAACCAGGCCACCCACGGCAGCCATGCATCCCGGATCGGAAACTTGTTGTCGACCGCGAGCCAGACAAAACCTGCAATCAACGCCGCAGCGGCAGGGCTCGGAAGCCCCTGAAAAAACCTTTTGTCGACAACACCGAGATTTGCATTGAACCGCGCCAGCCTCAGCGCAGCACCGGCGCAGTAAACAAATGCGCCGGCCCACCCCCAGCGGCCGAGGTCCTGCAGCACCCACTCATACATGACCAGAGCCGGTGCAACGCCGAATGAAGTCATATCCGCCAGCGAGTCGAACTGTTCGCCGAACGCACTCTGAGTGTTGGTCAACCGTGCAACGCGCCCATCCATGCCGTCAAGCACCAACGCCGCAAAGATGGCAATCGCAGACAGCTCGAACGCCTGATTCATCGCCTGCACGATGGCGAAGAAGCCAGCGAACAGATTGCCAAGCGTGAAGAGGTTCGGTAACAGGTAGATTCCGCGCCGGCGACCTACCCCCCGCGGCGCTTCGTCGAGCATCGGCGTACCCGGCAGACCGAACGGGCGCGATTTACGGCGACGGAAGCGCATGGCCACTAAAGTTCCGCGATGATCGTGCTGGTCGCGTATACCTTGTCTCCGACCGCAGCTTTCGGTCGGGCCGACAGCGGCAGGTAGACGTCCACACGAGAGCCGAATCGAATGAAGCCGTAGCGTTGCCCGCGCAACAGCGCATCACCGGCTTTGACATGACAGACGATTCGACGCGCAATCAAACCGGCAACCTGCACCACGGAAATTCGCTCGCCGCCGGGCAGTTTGACGACGAGCGCGTTGCGCTCGTTCTCGGTTGACGCCTTGTCGAGGTCGGCGTTTACGAAAGTACCCGCCTGGTACTCGATGCGCTCGATCGTGCCGTCGACCGGCGATCGGTTGCTGTGCGCGTTGAAGACGTTCATGAATACGCTGATCAGCAAAGAATCGGCCTGCGTGTACGGATCAACGGTTTTCCTGACGCACACCACGCGGCCGTCGGCTGCCGACAGCACGGTGTTCGGCTGCATCGGCACCGCACGCGGCGGATCGCGGAAAAACTGAATGACGAAAACCGCGATCAGCCATAACGGCAGCGACCATGCAAAGCCGAAGACAACCCAGACAAGAATTGCTGCCACGACCGACGCGCCGATATAAGGCCAGCCTTCGCGTGCAAGAATCGGATGCGGATAGTTCATTAAGTGATCGGTGATCAGTCAGGGCAAAAGTCGGGCCTTCCCGCTAACGACCAGCCGCTCGATCGAGCGACCGGCCTCGAATGCGGTCGGCGTGGTCTGCTCGGCAGCCGCCATTGAGCGCATCACCATCGGACGCGGCTGACCTTGCTGGCGGTCGAAATCAACTTCCTCGACGCGAATCCGGTTATGCGCGACTTTCATCGACTGGGCGGCCGCAGCGAACCGGCTGTTCAGATTCATCATTGCCTGCTGAATCAATTGCGACTCAACTTTCTCACGTGCCGCCTTCGACAGCCGGAAATCGATCCGGCCGAGTGCGAGCGAAGGCTGCGCTGCCGCGATCGTCTTTGGCAATGTGTCGAGGTTTTCGGTACGCAACGTCACGCCCTGTCGGACGCGCCAGCCGATGATCGCCTTGGTGCTGTTGTTGTCGGCGTAAACCGGATAGCTGCTGTAGCCGGATGATTCGAGCACCGCTTTCGGATCAGCGCGCTTCAACGCTGCCGTTCCGTCATTGATGCGCTTGCTGACCTGCGCCTGCGCTCGGGTCAGATCTGCGTCCTGGGCTTCGAAATACAGGTCGGCCACGGCCTCATTGTTCGGCAACTCGATTTCGGCGACACCTGTCATCACCACCAGCGTACCGGTCGGAGGTGGCGTGAGCGCCTGCGGTTGTGCGCTTGCCGGCATTTGCAGCAAATTGGCCGCGAACATCGCGGCGACGAGTCGTGTCATGCCGATCCCCTCAATTCTTGGCCTGGTCCACCAGCCGGTTCGCCTTGATCCACGGCATCATCCCTCGCAACTTTTCACCGATCTGCTCGATCGGATGCTCGGCCATCAGCCGCCGTCGCGCAGCGAGCGTCGGCGCACCGGCGCGGTTCTCGAGGATGAATTCGCGCGCGTACTCGCCCGTCTGGATGCGCTCGAGCGCAGCGCGCATTGCTTTCCTGGTTTCCTCAGTGACGATCTTGGGTCCGGTCACATACTCGCCGTACTCCGCGTTGTTCGAAATCGAATAGTTCATGTTGGCGATGCCGCCCTCGTAGATCAGATCGACGATCAGCTTCACTTCGTGCAGACACTCGAAGTACGCCATCTCCGGCGCATACCCTGCATCGATCAGCGTTTCGTAGCCGGCCTTGATCAGCTCGACCACCCCGCCGCACAGGACCGTCTGCTCACCGAACAGATCGGTCTCGGTCTCCTCGCGAAAAGTGGTTTCAATAATGCCGGCCTTGCCGCCGCCGATCGCACAGGCGTAGGAAAGCGCCAGGTCGCGCGCCATACCCGATGCGTCCTTGTGCATCGCAATCAGGCACGGCACGCCGCCGCCCTGCTTGTAGGTCGACCGCACAGTGTGTCCCGGCGCCTTCGGCGCAATCATGATCACGTCGAGATCCGCGCGCGGCTGTATTTGTCCGTAGTGAATGTTGAAGCCATGCGCAAATGCCAGTGCCGCACCCTGCTTCATGTTGGCCGCGATCGACTCGGTATACACCTGCGCGTGATTCTCATCGGGCAGCAGGATCATCACGATATCGGCATCCTTCACGGCATCGGCGACCTCCTTCACTTTCAGGCCCGCGCCCTCTGCTTTTTTCCAGGAGACGCCGCCTTTTCGCAGGCCCACCGTCACCTTCACGCCTGAATCGGTCAGGTTCTGCGCGTGCGCGTGCCCCTGTGATCCGTAACCGATGATCGCCACCTGTTTGCCCTTGACCAGCGAGAGGTCAGCGTCTTTGTCGTAATAGATTTTCATTGGGTTTCCTAGACACGCAGGATGCGCTCACCGCGGCCGACTCCCGAGCCGCCGGTCCGCACTGTTTCGAGAATGGCAGCGCGATCCACCGCCTTGATGAATGCGTCGAGTTTGGCGCCGTTGCCTGTCAGCTCGATCGTATAGCTGCGCTCGGTCACGTCGATGATGCGGCCGCGAAATATATCGGCCATCCGCTTGATCTCGTCACGCTCCTTGCCGACCGCACGCAGCTTGATCAACATCAGCTCACGCTCAATGTAGTCGCCTTCGGTCAGATCGACTACTTTGACGACTTCGATCAGCCGGTTCAGGTGCTTGGTGATCTGCTCGATGACGTCATCGGAGCCGACGCTGACAATCGTCATCCGCGATAGCGATGCATCTTCGGTCGGCGCGACGGTCAACGTTTCAATGTTGTACCCGCGCGCAGAAAACAACCCCACCACCCGCGACAACGCCCCAGGTTCGTTTTCGAGAAGCACTGAGATGATGTGCCTCATAGGTCCTCCGATCCGAGCAGCATCTCGGTCAGCCCCTTGCCCGCCTTCACCATCGGCCAAACGTTTTCCTTCTGATCGGTGATGAAATCCAGAAAGACGAGCCGGTCCTTGTACTTACCGAACGCCTCCTTTAGCACCGGCTCGACATCGGCCGGCTTGTCGATCTGGAATCCGACATGGCCATAGGCCTCGGCGAGCTTGACGAAATCCGGCAGCGCATCGACGTACGACTCCGCATAGCGGCCCCCGTAGTCGATCTGCTGCCACTGCCGGACCATGCCAAGATAGCGGTTGTTCAGATTGATGATCTTCGGCGTCAGCCGATACTGCTTGCAGGTTGACAGCTCCTGGATGCACATCTGGATCGACCCTTCGCCCGTGATCACCGCAACCTCGGCACCGGGATTGGCCATCTGCACCCCCATCGCGTAGGGCAGGCCCACGCCCATCGTGCCCAGTCCACCCGAGTTGATCCAGCGCCGCGGCTTGTCAAACCGGTAGTACTGTGCGGCCCACATCTGATGCTGGCCGACATCCGACGTCACGAACGCATTGCCACCGGTGACTTCCCACAGTTTCTCGACCACATACTGTGGCTTGATAGCGCCACCATTTTTTTCGTAGCGCAGGCAGTCCTTCTTGCGCCACTCGTTGACCTGCTTCCACCACGCCGCCAGCTTCGCAGGATCGGGCCGAGTGGCCGTCGCTTCGACCTGGGCCAGCAGCTCGATCAGCACTTCGCGCACATCGCCCACGATTGGAATGTCCACCTTGACGCGCTTCGAGATCGACGACGGATCGACGTCGATGTGAATGATCTTGCGCGGATTGGTCGAGAAGTGCTTGGGATTGCCGATCACGCGGTCGTCGAAGCGCGCGCCGATGGCAATCAGCACATCGCAGTGCTGCATCGCCATGTTCGCCTCGTACGTGCCGTGCATGCCCGGCATGCCAACGAACTTGTCGTTGCTCGCCTCGAACGCACCGAGCCCCATCAGCGTGTTGGTGCAGGGAAAGGCGAGCAGATTGACGAACCGGTTCAGCAATTCCGCCGCGTCGGACAGGATCACGCCGCCACCGGTGTAGACCATCGGTCGCTCGGCCGAGAGCAACAGCTGCACCGCTTTCCTTATCTGACCGGAATGCCCCTTCGCGACCGGCCTGTAAGAGCGCATCGATACTTCGCGCGGATACTCATACTCGCAACGCGCAATCGTCACGTCTTTCGGGATATCAACCAGAACCGGTCCAGGCCGGCCGCTTTGCGCGATGTAAAACGCTTTCTTGATCGCGCCGGCAAGGTCACGCACGTCTTTCACCAGAAAGTTGTGCTTGACGCACGGCCGCGT
>JBGTEW010000044.1:0-22549 GCA_041747615.1 Burkholderiaceae bacterium
CCGAGTCGTGCCGCAGGCCCACCTTGCCGAGCAGTGCCGCGATCTGATCGCGTCGCTGCTGCGGGGCAACCTCGGGCCGCAGCGAGACGATGCCTTCCTCGAGTATCTCTGACACCCGCATGCGGGGATTCAGCGATGCAAACGGGTCCTGGAAGATGATCTGCATCTTGCGCCGGGCTCGATGCAAGTCTTCGCCTTCCAGCGAATCGAGCGGCTCACCATCGAGCCGTGCTTCGCCTCCTATATGCGCGATGCCGCGCAACAGCTGCAGCAGGGCCTTGCCGGTGGTGGTCTTGCCACAGCCCGATTCGCCCACCAATGCCAACGTGCGTCCTGCTGCCAAGGAGAAAGAGACGCCATCGACCGCGCGAACGTAGCCGGCGGTGCGCTTAAGCAGACCCGTGCGGATCGG
Source organism: Burkholderiaceae bacterium (assembly GCA_041747615.1). Classification (GTDB taxonomy): domain Bacteria; phylum Pseudomonadota; class Gammaproteobacteria; order Burkholderiales; family Burkholderiaceae_F; genus JACCZX01. The sequence continues at coordinate 413 of JBGTEW010000044.1, forward strand.
GAAGTGAACCCGGTAGTCGCGAACGTCTAGCAGCGGCGCGTCGGATGGGCTACGCGGTGGTGTGTGCGCGACTTGTTCGCCCGGCGCCGCTGCGGGGACACCCGTGGCTGACCGAACGGTGCCGAGGCCTTCTCTATATATAGAACACACCGCACCAGATGACCAGCCGCGGGGTTGAACAGGGGCGGCGGTGCAGCGACGCACTCGGCGTGCACATCAGGACAGCGATCGGCGAAGCGGCAGCCATCAAACGACTGCGTCAGCGCCGGTACCGTGCCGGGAATCGCGGCCAGCCGCTCGCCGCGTTTTGCGTTGTCGGGCAGCGCTGCCAGCAGCAGTTGCGCGTACGGGTGCAGGGGCCGCGCGAAAAACTCTGCGGTCTCTGCGACCTCCACGATCTGGCCCGCATACATCAGCGCGATCCGGTGCGCCACCGCGCTGACGATGCCCAGATCGTGCGTGATCAGCAGCATCGCCATCCCCTGCGCCTTCTGCAGATCCACCAGCAGATCGAGAATCTGCTTTTGGATCGTCACGTCGAGTGCGGTGGTTGGCTCGTCGGCGATCAGCACGTCGGGCTCGGCCGCCAGTGCGATCGCGATCATCACGCGCTGCTTTTGTCCGCCCGACAGCTCGAACGGGTAGCTGTCGATACGCCGCTCGGGTTCCGGCATTCCGACGCGCTGCAGCCATTGGAACGCCCGGGTCCGCGCAGCGGCACCCTTCAGCGCGGTATGGCGCTCGATGACTTCGATGATCTGATCGCCCACGCGCTGCACCGGATTCAGGCTGGTCGCAGGCTCCTGGAAGTCAGCGACAGCGCATCGACGGCGCGCACCGGGATACTCCGTTGGATAAATTCCCCTTGCTTTGGTACTTCTTTATGGTACCATAGAGTGTGAAGCGAAAGCATCAACGGACTTTGAAGGCGATTTGCGCTCATCCCGTCAGCGCGAACATTCAGTGGCGCGACGTCGAGGCGCTCTTCCGAGAACTCGGAGCCGAAATCATCGAACGCGAAGGAAGCCGTGTCGCTGTTGTCTTGTTCAACGAAGTGCGTGTCTTCCATCGTCCGCATCCAACGCCTGTCACCGATAAGGGTGCCGTCGCAAGCATTCGCAAGTGGTTCGAACAGCACGGAGTTATGCCATGAATCTGATGAGTCTCAACGGGTACGACGCCAAGATCGAGTACGACGCAGAGCTCGACATGTTCAGAGGTGAAATCCTCGGCCTTACCGGCGGCGCTGACTTCTATGGGAAGAATCCGAAGGAACTTCGAGCCGAGTTCAAGAAGTCTTTGCAGGTTTTTCTGGAAGTTTGCAGCGAGAAGGGCATTGAGCCGAGGCGCAACTACTCGGGAAAGTTCAATCTTCGCATTTCTGCTGAGTTGCACGAAAAGCTTGCGATCGTCGCTGAGGCTGAAGGCAAGAGCCTGAATACGCTCGCGCAGGAAGCGCTTCTGCAGAGAGTGGCGGCGTAAGAGGCTCCGGCAAAACCCTCGATCTTGGTTCGCGTTCGTCAAGCGAGGTGCACTGATGGCAACGCGCACTATTGAGAAGCACAAGGACTGAAGCCGCGAACCGGCTTACCGCAAGGCCTACGCGGAGCTGGCAGATGAGTTTGACTTGGCGGCAGTGGTGATCGAAGCGCGGGTGCGAGCTGGGTTGTCCCAGGCAGCACTGGCGAAGAAGATCGGGACCAAGCAGCCGGCGATCGCCCGCATCGAAGGGGGCAAGCTGCCATCAACCGCCACCCTACAGCGCATCGCCAAGGCCACGGGCAGCCGTCTGCGCATCGCATTCGGTTCAGCAGGCGCCGAGCGCACCGCTTGGCCGCGCTTCGGGTCTACCCAGCATAAGAATTTGCCTCGTCCATGGTTTGACGAGATCTAAGGTTCCACGAGTGCGATGGGGTGGACTCGAGGCACTGCTGCCAATAGCGCTTGCGTATATGGATGTTGCGGGCGGTCGAGCACGTCCTCCGCCGTGCCCGCTTCGATGATCTTGCCGTCCTTCATCACCGCAATGTCGTGCGCCAGATACTCGACGACGCCGAAGTTATGCGTGATGAACAGGTACGCGACTCCCAACTCGTCCTGCAACTGCCGCAGCAAGTTGAGAATCTGCGCCTGCACGGACACGTCGAGGGCCGACGTCGGCTCGTCGCACACGATCAAGCGCGGCTCGACCGCCAGTGCGCGTGCGATGGCAAGACGCTGCCGCTGGCCGCCGGAGAATTCGTGCGGATAACGATCGACCGCGTCGGCGCGCAAACCGACCTTCCCGAGCAGTAAGGCGATTTGTGCGCGCCGCTCTGCTGCGCTGACTCCGGAACGCAACGCGACAATGCCTTCTTCCAATATCTCGGATACGCGCATGCGCGGATTCAACGACGCAAGCGGATCCTGAAAAATGATCTGCATCTTGCGCCGTGCTTGATGCAACGCCTCAGCTTCGAGCGTATCGAGCGATTGGCCGTCCAACCGTGCCTGGCCTTCGATGCGCGCCGTGCCGCGCAACAATTGCAGCAGTGCCTTGCCGGTGGTGGTTTTGCCGCACCCGGATTCGCCGACCAGCGCCAAAGTGCGGCCGGCGGCCAGCGTGAACGAAATGCCGTCCACCGCCTTGACGTAGCCGGCCGTGCGCTTGAGCAGGCCTTTGCGGATCGGGAAGTACACCCGGTAGTCGCGAACTTGCAGCAAGGGTGCGCCTGACAAAGCAGCCGACGCAACGGGCGCAGGTGCACGGCCGACAGAAGCCTGCCGCGTATCTATCGTCACGAGCGCGTCCTTATAAAGAACGCACCGGACCCGATGGCCGCCGGCCGGATCGAACAGCGGCGGTGGCGCAGCGATGCACTCGTCGTGCACGTACGGACAGCGATCGGCAAAGCGGCAGCCATCAAACGACTGCGTCAGCGCCGGCACCGTGCCGGGAATCGCCGCCAGCCGCTCGCCGCGTTTCGCGCTGTCGGGCACTGCTGCCAGCAGCAGTTGCGCGTACGGGTGCAGCGGGCGCGTGAAAAACTCTGCAGTCTCTGCGACTTCGACGATCTGGCCCGCATACATCAGCGCGATCCGGTGCGCCACCGCGCTGACGATGCCGAGATCGTGCGTGATCAGCAGCATCGCCATCCCCTGCGCCTTCTGCAACTCGACCAGCAGATCCAGAATCTGTTTCTGGATCGTGACGTCGAGGGCGGTGGTCGGCTCGTCGGCAATCAGCACGTCGGGCTCGGCCGCCAGTGCGATTGCGATCATCACGCGCTGCTTTTGTCCGCCCGACAGCTCGAATGGGTAGCTGTCGATGCGCCGCTCGGCTTCCGGCATTCCGACGCGCTGCAGCCATTGCAACGCTCTGGTCCGCGCAGCGGCACCCTTCAGCGCGGTATGGCGCTCGATGACTTCGATGATCTGATCGCCCACGCGCTGCACCGGATTCAGGCTGGTCGCAGGCTCCTGGAAGATGATGCCGATCCGACGGCCGCGGACGTCACGCATGCGCGCTTCCGCCAGCTTCGTGATGTCGATGCCGGCGAGATTGACGCGGCCGGCGTCGACTCTGCCGTTGTCAGGCAACAGCCGAAGAATCGACAGTGCGGTCATCGATTTGCCGCAGCCGGATTCGCCAACGAGGGCAAATGTTTCGCCGCGCTCGATCGTCAGTGACAGCGCATCGACCGCGCGAATCAGGCCGGTGTCCGTGTCAAGCACGGTTTGGAGATCGTCAATTACAAGCGCGGGTTCTCTCACGCCGGCTCCTTCAGCAGCCGTCGCGGCCGGAACATACGGGCCCGCGGATCGAATGCTTCACGCACCGCATCGGCAAACAGGTTCGCGGCCAGCACCAGCGCCAGCATGAAGGTGAACGCAGTCGCCAGGTTCCACCACACGACCGGATCGCGTGCCATCTCGCTACGCGCCAGATTGATCATCGAGCCGAACGACGACGAGTTCGGGTCGACGCCGACGCCGACGTACGACAGCACGGCTTCGTACAGCACCAGTGCCGAGAAGTCGAGCACCGCCACGATCAGCACCAGGTGCATCACGTTCGGAAGAATATGGCGCCGCATCACACGCCACTTGCTGACCCCGAAGGCGCGTGCCGCCTGCACGTAGTCGAGCTCGGCAATCTTCAGCGTCTCGGCGCGCAGCAGCCGGCACAACGTCGCCCAGCCGGTGACGCCGAGGATCAGGCACAGCAGGAACAACCTGAACTCGGCGCGCTCGACGCCCGTTTCGAAATCGTCGGCGTGCTGATCGATGTAGACATTGATCAGCAACACGAAAGCGGCCACCAGCAGGATCGGCGGAATCGAAGACAGCACGGTGTAGAAGTACTGGATCCCATCATCGACCCGGCCCTTGAAGTAGCCGGCCAGGATGCCGAGCGCGATCGCCAGGGGCAATGTCGCAAGCGTCGCCAACGAACCGATGACAATGGCAGTCCGGATGCTTTTCAGCGCCTGGTAAAGCACATCGTTGCCGGTGCGGTCGGTGCCGAAGGGGTGGTAGTACGGCCATAGCGCCGCCAGCCAGCCGATGATCATCGCGACGAAGATCGCGGTCATCAGCATCGATCGCCACGGTAGCTCTGTTTCGCCGCGCGCGAGCTGCATCAGCGAATCGCGCAAGCCGCCGTGCCGGCGGCCGCGCGCGGCGGCCACGGCAACTGCCACTGCAAGTCCGGCCAGCAGGCCGAACACCAAGCCCTGGATCGAGCGAGCCGCGATGTCCGCTTGCCACTCGCGCTCCGGGTCTTTGAGGTGCGACCCGCCGTAGAGCAGGCGCGGATTGCCGCGCACGTCCTGCCCGTCGACGACCTGTGTTTCTTTCTGAAACGACCAATACGCCAACGGCGTCGAGTATGTCTTCTCGCGAGATTCGATCGCGTGCGCCATCAATACGTCAAAAATCGAGAGCGTGCGGGTGCCATAAGCGACCGGCGTATCGGTCGCAGCGCCTTCGATCGCAGCCAGGCGTGGACGGAAGTGGACCGAATCGAGCAGCGCAATCGTGATGAAAACCCCGAGCACGACGCCCGCGCACATCGCCGGCGCATCGCGCAGGACATGCGCCCAGTTGGCCCGGGCTCGCGCGTCGCGGCGCGCACGCCAGAAGTAGAAGACGACGCTCGCGACCACCAGCCACAGCACGAAGTCGGTCCAGAGAAAGACGAACTTAGGCAAGTCGCACTCGCGGGTCGACGAACGTGTACGCGATGTCGGTCGCCAGATACGCGAGGATGTACAGCAGCGAACCGAGAAATACCATCACGTGCACGACCGCGAAATCCTGGCTGTTGATCGCTTCGATCACATAAGTGCCGAGCCCGGGGATGCCGAAGAACGACTCGAACACGATCGAGCCGAGGAATGCATAGGGCAACAACGCGCTGACGTGCGTCAGCACCGGCAGCCACGTGTTACGCAGAACGTGCCGGAACAGCACCGCTGCTTCCGTCAGGCCCTTCGAGCGCGCGGTGCGAACGTAGTCCTTGCCTGCTTCCTCGAGCAGCATCGCGCGGAACAGCCTTGCTTCGGAGCCGAGCTGGAATGCGATACCTACGATGATCGGCAGCGCGAGAAACTTCATCAGCGTGAGCCCCGGCGCAAAGCCCGATAGCGGCGCCAGCTTCAGCATCTTTCCGAAGAACCACTGCGCCATGATGATGTAGGAAAGACTCGAGATCGACATCATCACGACACACAGCACGGTGCCCCAGAAGTCGAGATAGCTCGCGCGAAAGAACACCAGCAGAAGTGAAAACGCGATGCCGACCAGCAGGGTCAGCAGCAGCATCGGCCCGGCGAGGGACAGACTCACCAGCAGGCGGGTGCCGACCTCGTGCTGGATGTCACGCCCGCTGTCGCTGGTGCCGAAGTCGAGCGTGAACAGCCGCAGCGAGCGGTCGTAGAAAATGGTCTGCTTGATCTTGTCGACACCGTTGGCGTCACGGTTGAACCACAGCGGCTTGTCGTAACCGCGCTCGGCCTTCCATTTTTCGATCGCATCGGCTGACACGCGCTTGCCGCCGATGTTGAGCCGAGCGATGTTGTCGGGCGAGTTGACGGCAAAAAACAGCGTGAAAGTCAGCAGGTTGACGCCGATCAGGATCAATACTGCATACAGGCACCGGCGGAGAATGTAGGCGCCCAACTACTCGGCCCCGCTGGTGGCCAGTCCGCGCGCCGCGTTCTCGCGCTCGCGCCGCTTCCAGGTCCGAAAGGCAGGGATCACTGCCGCCAGCAACACCAGCACGATCAGCACGACCGGCCACCAGATCGGCCGATTCCATTCGGCGATCTTCGCCGCTCGCAGTGCCGGATCGACTTTCATGTACATCAGGCGATCCAGCACGACCGGGCCCGGCTTGACATTGCCCACCCATTGGTGGTGCACCGAACCGGCGAACGGGTTGTAGCCGAAGGCCCAGGGCGCGTCATGCTGCACCGTTGCGACCAGGCGATCCATCACCTGCTGCTTGCGCGGACCATCGTCCAGAAACTGCAGCTCTTCAAACAGCGTGTCGAACTCCGGGCTTTGATAATTGGCGGTGTTGTTGCCGTTGCCCTTCGTCGCGGCTTGCGAATTCGGACCGTACAGCAGGAACAGGAAGTTTTCAGCGTCCGGATAGTCGGCGAACCAGCCCCACCAGAAAATCTGCAGGCTTCCGCTGTCGGCTTTTTGCTGGAAGCGGTTGTAATCGGTGGCGCGCAACTCGAGCTGCACGTCGATCTTGCGAAATTGCTTGACCATCCACTCGACTTCCGCCTTCAGCTCGGGCGTCAGCGCGCGCTGGTAGTCGTAGTTCAGAACCAGCGGCTGCCCGGTCTGCGCATCTCGCCCGCCGGGGTAGCCGGCCTCCGCCAGCAGCTGCTTAGCCACCTCGATCGACTTGCGTTTCGGTTTGCCGTCGACGACGTCGTACACAACACGGTTGACCGCATCCCTGCGGAAGCCGAAGACTTCCGGCGGCACCGGGCTCATCGCCGGCTCTCCGGCCGCCTTGCTTTCGAACACGCGCACGAATTCTTCCCAGTCGATCGCGATCGACAGCGCCTGCCGCAGCTTGCGGTTGCGCACCTGCTGCTCGGGTGTCTTGCCCTTACCTATCACCGGGTCCAGCCAGTTGAATCCGAGATACCAGTTGGAGATTTCGAGCGTGCGCGGCATTTGGATGCCGCGCTCGCTGAACAGCTGCGCCACCTCTTCGGAGTTCTTGACGTCGTAGACGATTTTTTGCCACCAATCGAAGCGTGATGAGTCAGGGTTGTCGTAATAACCCTGCATGAACTTGGTCTTCTGCGGAATGTCTTCCTTTTCGATTGTGAACACGGCGCGGTCGATAAACGGCATCGGCTTGCCGCAGTCAATGAGAAGCCCGGCCGCCTGGTCTCCGACTTCGCCTTCGCACGGGTACGGCTCGCCGCGAAAATTTGGATTGCGCGTCAGCACATGCCGCCGGTTCACTTGCGATTCGGTCAGCATGAACGGGCCGGTGCCCACCGGCCAGTCGTTCAGCGTCAGGTTGTTCTCGGCCATGCCGGGCTGCGAGTAGAACTTCTCGACCTCCCACGCGACCGGCGCAAAAAAAGTCATCGTCAGCCAGTACTTGAACTGCGGGAATTTGCCGTTAAGTCGGATGCGCAGCGTTTGATCGTCGAGCGCTTCGGCGCCGGGGAAAGGGTGTTGGCGAAAATCGAGAAACGGCAGGCTGCGGTCGCTCAGCGGTCGGCCATTGCGCAGCTTTTCATCGGCGGCGCTGATCTGCTCGCCGTACTCCTTCAGTCCCAGGATGTGCTCGGCCATCGGCGAGAATGACGGTGACTTGGTGCGTGTGGTCGCGAGCCGGCGGATCGCGTACACGTAGTCGTGCGCGGTCAGTTCGCGCGTGCCCTGATGCTCGAAATCGAACGGAGTGCGCTTGCCGCCCACGTCATTGGCGGTCAACGCGTGATAGCGGTAATTGCCTTGCGCATCCTTGGCAAAGGCTGGGTGCGGCGAAAACCTGATGCCCTTCTTGATCCTGATGTCGTAGATCGACTCTGCGATCTCCGGACCCGGTGCATCGGCCGGCAGCTCGCGGCCGTTCTTGTCCAGGAAGCGCGGCACGGCGACAGCCTCTGCCGCGCGCGGCGCTACTTCATACGGCCGCTTCAGATAGTGGAAGTGATACAGCGGTTCGTAAATCGAGTACGTGAACTGAGTCTCGTCGAGCGAGTAAGAAGCGGTCGAGTCGAAATACTTTGGCGAGCGCTCGGGAAACGCAGTGAAGAACGTATTCGTCTTCTCGGCGCCGGGCGGATGCGGGCTGTTGGTGATGCGGTCGCATGCCGTCAGGGAGGCAAGGATCAATAAACCTGCGAAAACTCTCATACCTGACGTCATTGCATTGACCGATCACTGATCACCGATCACCGATCACCGATCACCTGACTATACTGCGGTGCACGCGCAATGCTTCCTATCGACGTGCCCAAACCCTTTACCTGGACTATCCGCGTTTACTACGAAGATACGGACACCGGTGGTGTTGTCTACTACGCCAACTACCTGAAATTCTTTGAGCGTGCTCGCACCGAGTGGTTGCGAGCCATGGGGTTCGAGCAGCAGGCGATGTTCGACGAATTCGGATTGCGCTTCGTCGTGACGCGCATCGAGTGCGACTACCGGCAGCCGGCCCGGCTCGACGATCTGATCGAGGTCGATGTGCGCGTGGCGCGTACGGGCGGTGCGTCGATCGTGTTTGAACAGACCGCCAGGCGAGGCGTCGAAGTGCTGGCGACGGCGCGTGTACGGGCAGGCTGCATCGAATCGGACCGCTTCACACCGGTGCCGCTGCCGCCTTCACTGCGCGCAGCGCTCGCCGAGTCAACTGAATGCAACGCATGACTTCCACTGGCGACCTTTCGATTCTCTCGTTGATCACGCAGTCGACGCTGGTCGTCCAGCTGGTGATGCTGCTGCTCGCTTTCCTGTCAATCGCCTCCTGGACGGCGATTTTCCAGAAAGGCTTTTCAGTCCGGCGCGCGAAGCGCGACACCGAGGAGTTCGAGCGGCAGTTCTGGGGCGGCGCCGATCTGGCGCGGCTGTTCGAGCTGGCGTCGAATCCGCGTCGCAAGACCGGTGCGCTGGAGCGCATCTTCGAAGCCGGCATGAGCGAGTACCTGAAGCTGCGGGGCCGGGGTGAGGCGCTGGCGCAGCTCGACGGCGCGCGGCGCGCGATGCGGGCGTCATATCAGCGCGAGATGGACGCGCTCGAGGCGCGCCTTAACTTTCTGGCTTCGGTCGGCTCGGTCAGTCCGTATATCGGCCTGTTCGGCACGGTGTGGGGAATCATGCACGCGTTTACCGGTCTGTCGAATCTGCAGCAGGCCAATCTGGCGAGCGTGGCGCCCGGGATTGCCGAGGCGCTGGTCGCGACGGCGATCGGCCTCTTTGCGGCGATCCCGGCGGTCGTCGCGTACAACCGGTTTGCCAATGACATCGACCGGCTGGCAAATCGCTTCGAAAGCTTTATGGAAGAGTTCCTGAACATCCTGCAGCGGCACAAGCACTGATGGCGTTAGTCGCGCGCCGCTCGGGTCGCCGCCGTCGCTTGATGGCGGATATCAACGTCGTGCCGTATGTTGACGTGATGCTGGTATTGGTCGTCATCCTGATGGTCGCAGCGCCGTTCGTGAATCCGGGGCTGGTCGAGTTACCGACTGTGGCCAAGGCTGGCCAGCAGAAGGAGATTCCGGTACGCGTGGTTGTGCGCAGCGATGGCCGGATCTCGGTGTACGACGGCTCGAGGGAGACCAACGTACAAAAGTCGGGGCTTGCCCTGGCGGTGCGTCAGGAGCAGCAGGGCAACCCGAATACGCCGGTCGTCATCGAGGCAGATTCGAAGGTCGAATACAAGGCAGTGGTTGGCGTGATGAGCGAACTGCAGAAGGCCGGCATCGACAGGGTTGGGCTATCACTGAAGGTTGCCCAGTAGCGCGCCATGGCAGCGGCTGTTCAGCCCAAGCGATTGCGCCATCGCTGGCACGCGCCGGAAAAGGGCAGTGGACCGGCATTCGCGTTGTCGTTGCTCGCGCACACCGTGTTGTTTATCGCGATCGCCTTCGCCGTGCGATGGAAGAGCGAGCCCGTCGGCCCGGTGTCGGCCGAGCTCTGGAGTCTGCCGCCGCCGACGCCAGCGGTGCAGCCACCTCCTCCGCCACCGCCACCGCAACCGGTGAAGGTGGAGCAGCCGCCGCCGCTGCAACCGGAACCTCCGCGTAAAGCAGACATCGTGGAAAAGAAGGCGCCGCCCAAAAAAGAAGCACTGAAGAAGGACGACGCAAAGATCGCCGCGGCAAAAGCAGCGAAAGAGGCCGCAGCGAAAGAAGCCGCAGCGAAAGAGGCTGCAGCGAAAGAGGCCACAGCGAAGCAAGCAGCACGGACCGAAGCCGAACGCAAGGCCGCGCAGAACGCAGCGTTGAAGCGCTTGCTGGCACAAGCGGGGCCGACGCCGGCCGGCGCGGTGGGAAGTGGATTGTCCAATGCCTACGAGGCGCAGATCGTCGGCTGCATCCGCCCGCATATCGTGTTCAACGTGTCCGACGCGATCCAGCCGCGGCAGTACGTCGCAGAGTTCGAGGTCGTTCTCTTGCCGACCGGGGAGCAGGCAGCGGTACCTAAATTGCTCAAGGCCAGCGGCCTGGCCGCTTACGACCAGGCGGTGGAACGCGCGATACGGCGTTGCGACCCGTTTCCCCCACCAAAGGAGGGAACGATGCCGCGCTCGCTGCGTCTGTCATTCGATCCCGTTGAAACGCGATGAGTACGTAACCCCAAATTTCGAATGGCGCGTTAGAGGCAAGTGCGGCGTGGCCGCCGTTGGCGCTGTCTATACTCAATTCAATGTCAGAGATAACAACTCCACTGATTTCTTCCGGGCGGCGTGCTGTTTGCGCCGCCGCCGTTCTTGCACCATTCCCGATCGCTTCGCTCGCGCAACTGCGGGTCGAGATCACCGGTGTCGGCAGCCAGCAGTTCCCGATCGCGATTGCGAATTTCGCGACCAACAGCCTGGTGACGACCGAGATCCATTCAATCATCCGCGCCGATCTCGCGCGCAGCGGCCTGTTTCGGATCGTCAATGCCGGCAGCGAGGCGATCGCCGAAAATGCGACGGTCCCCTTGCCGGAATGGAAGGGCCGGGGCGCTGATGCGCTGGTCATCGGCAGTGTCAGCCGCCTCGCAGACGGCCGCTTCGACGTGCGATTTCGGCTGCTCGATACGGTCAAGCAGGCGCAGCTCGACGGGCTGTCGTACGTCAGCACGACGGCAGACCTGCGGCTGACCGCGCACCGAATTGCCGATCGCATCTACGAGAAGATTACCGGCGAGCGCGGCGTGTTCGCCACCCGCATTGCCTATGTCGTACAGACTTCCCCAAAGTCGTGGGAGCTGCATATTGCGGACGCCGACGGCTTCAATCCGCAGGCGGCATTGCGATCGCGCGAACCAATCATCTCCCCTTCGTGGTCACCGGACGGCACACGGCTTGCTTACGTCTCATTTGAATCCGGTAAGCCGGTGGTTTACGTGCATTCGGTGGGCAGCGGAGAGCGGCGCGCGGTGGCCAACTTTCGCGGCTCGAACAGCGCACCGGCCTGGTCGCCAGACGGACGGTCGTTGGCAGTGACTCTAACGCGCGAAGGAAACTCTCAGATCTTTCTGATGAATGCAGACGGTTCCAATGTTCGGCGGCTGACGACGTCGTCGGGGATCGATACGGAACCGGCATTCGCGGTCGACGGCGGATCGATCTATTTCACCTCCGATCGCGGCGGTGGTCCGCAGATTTACCGCATGCCGGTCACCGGTGGCGCGGCTCAACGCGTGACTTTCAATGGCGAATACAACATCAGTGCGCGGGTCAGTCCGGATGGGAAGCAACTTGCGTATGTTGGACGTCGCGGTGGGCGCCTGCAGGTCTACGTGCTCGATCTTGCCAGCGGACAGGAAGTCGCCGTAACCGATACGTCCAGCGATGAGTCGCCGAGCTTTGCACCCAACGGCCGGTTGCTGCTGTACGCAACCGAAGTCAACGGACGCGGCATCCTTGCATCGGCATCGACTGACGGCCGGGTTCGTACCCGCCTGTCGGGTCCGAGCGGCGATATACGCGAGCCGACGTGGGGTCCTTTTATCAAGTAGATGTGAACAGGAGCAACTTTATGAAACGCACTCAATTTTCCCGCGGCGTCGTTGTGGCCGCTGCGTTCGTCTTCGCGCTGGCCGGATGCTCATCGGTCGATCTTGAAGCCCCGAAGCCGGCGCCGATTGTCGACTCGACACCGAGTACCGTTGCGCAAACCGGGCCCGATCCGCGCGCTGTGGCGCCGATCGACGCGCAGGCCGGCCGCGGCCTTGACCCGTTCAATGATCCGAACCATCCGCTGTACAAGCGGAGCATTTTCTTTGACTTCGACAGCTTCGTCGTCAAGAGCGAGTATCAGCCGATTGTGCAGACGCACGGCCAGTATCTGGGCACGAACAAGCAGCGCCGGGTGACGGTTGAAGGCCATACCGACGAGCGCGGCGGGCGCGAATACAACCTGGCGCTGGGTCAGAAGCGCGCAGAGGCGGTCAAGCAGCGATTGATGTTGCTTGGTGTTACCGATTCTCAGATCGAAACCGTCAGCTTCGGCGAAGAGAAACCGCGCGTGGCCGGTTCTGCCGAAGACGCGTGGGCGCAGAATCGGCGGGCGGATATCAATTATCGATAAACGCTCGTGCTCTCGTTAAGCGGCGCAGTCATTCGGAAGTGGCGCACTTGAGATATATCTTTGCCGTGCTTGCGGTATGCCTTGCTCTGCCGGCGCACGCCCAGCTTTTTTCGGACAGCGACGCGCGGAAGGCCATTTTGGAGCTGCGGGCGCGTCTGTCGGATCAGGAGCGTGCGCTGCAGCAGAAAGACATGGAGCTCGCTGCGCGGCTCGATCGGCTAGAGGCTGCGCAACGCAATCAGCTCGAGCTCGCGAACCAGACTGAAACGCTGCGGCAGGAAATCGCCCGGTTGCGCGGGCAGATCGAGGCGTTGACGAATGAGGTCGTGACTCTGCAGAAGCGCAACAAGGATCTGTACGCGGACCTCGATGCCCGCATCAAGAAGATGGAGCCTTCGAGTGTCACCGTCGACGGCCGGGCGGCAACGGTCGATCGCAGCGAGCAGGCAGCGTACGAGATGGCGTTGTCGCAGTTTCGCGCCGCCGACTTCAAGGGTGCGCTCGGCAGCTTCCAGCAGTTCGTCGCGCGATTTCCGCAGTCGGCGTACGTGCCGGTAGCGCACTACTGGATCGGCAGCTCGCATTACGCGCTGAAGGAGTACAAGTCTGCGATCGCCGCACAGCAAATCCTGATCGACCGCTACAGTGATTCGTCGCGCGCGCCGGATGCGTTGCTGTCAATTGCCGAGAGTCAATTGCAGCTTGGCGACAAGCGTTCGGCGAACCGCTCGCTTAGCCGCGTGATCAAGGAGTATCCGGACAGCGACGCCGCGAAGGTGGCGCGCGAGCGATTGCCGGCGACGCGCTAGCGGCTACGCGACTACTGTTGTCGCGCGTAAACTTCCGCGCCTCGGCTCAGCGCGTCACCTGGCGCTGGCCCGCCCATGCCGAACGCCGATATCGCCTTCCAATCTTCCGTCGTTGTCGCGCTTGCGTTTGCGCTGTCGTTTGCTTTCGGCGCCATCACCCAGAGGACGAACTTTTGCACGATGGGCGGCGTGTCGGATGCGGTGACGTTCGGCGACTGGACGCGTCTGCGCCAGTGGCTGCTGGCAATCGCGGTTGCGATCCTCGGCACCAACATGCTGGCAGCGACCGGCGTGATCGATACCGGCGACACGTTTTACACATCGCCTCGCTTCATCCCGGTCGCTTATGTCGTTGGCGGCGTCGTGTTCGGCTTTGGCATGGTGCTGGCCGGTGGCTGCGGTGCGCGGTCGCTGACCCGTACCGGCGGCGGCAGCCTGAAGTCGCTGGTGGTGCTACTGGTACTCGGCCTGGTTGCATACATCACACTGCGCGGTGTGCTGGCAGTCCTGCGCGTTCACGCAATCGAAAGTGCAGGCTTCGAGTTGGCAACTTCCCAGGACCTGCCGTCGCTGCTTGCGACCGCTTCTCTTCCGAAACCGGTAGTGCAGATCGGCCTTGCGCTGCTCGTCTCCGGTGCTCTCGCAGCGTTTGTGTTGAAGGACCGCGCATTCCGCAGTTTCGATAACTTGCTGGCCGGCCTCGGTGTCGGTGCGATTATCGTTGCACTGTGGGTAGTCTCTGGTTACCTCGGCTACGTCGAGGAGCATCCGCGCACGCTTGAGCAGACCTATTTGCGCACGAACTCCGGCCGCATGGAATCGCTATCGTTCGTCGCGCCGGTGGCCTATACGATCGACTACCTGATGTTTTTCAGCGATGCAAGCAAGGTCATGACAATCGGGATTGCGGCGGTGGCCGGAGTGATCGCTGGAGCGGCGGCCTATTCGGTGTTCAGCGGCAGTTTTCGGTGGGAGGGTTTTCGCGACACCGAAGATATGGCGAATCACCTGGTCGGTGGCGCTTTGATGGGGTTCGGCGGCGTTACCGCGCTGGGCTGCACGATCGGCCAGGGTCTGTCGGGTGTCTCGACGCTGGCTTTGGGTTCGATCATCGCGACAATATCGATTGTGGCGGGCGCCGTGCTGGGACTGAAGTATCAGGCGTGGCGGCTGGAAAGGCTATGAAGGAGTGAGGATGGACAAGACGTTTGCATCGCATGCCGATCTCGAGGAAAAGCGGGTCAGCTTCGACAAATTGTCCGACAACGCATATGCGTATACGGCGGAAGGCGATCCTAATACCGGCGTCGTGATCGGCGATGACGCGGTGATGGTGATCGACGCGCAGGCAACCCCTGTGATGGCGCAAGACGTGATCCAACACATCCGGCAGGTGACGGACAAGCCGGTCAGGTATGTCGTGCTGACGCACTATCACGCGGTGCGCGTGCTCGGGGCAACCGGCTACAAACCCGATCACATCATCGCCAGCCGCGACACCTATGATCTGATCGTCGAGCGCGGCGAGGCCGACATGCAGAGCGAGATCGAACGGTTCCCGCGTCTGTTTCGCGCAGTCGAATCGGTGCCTGGGCTCACGTGGCCGACGATCGTGTTCGAAAAGCGCATGACGTTGATGCTGGGCAAGCTGCGGGTTGACATCATGCAGCTCGGCCGCGGCCACACCAAGGGCGATACGGTCGTGTGGTTGCCGCAGCAGAAAATCCTGTTCTCAGGCGACCTGGTCGAGTTCGACGCGACGCCGTATACCGGCGACGCTTACTTGAGCGACTGGCCCGCAACGCTCGACGCGGTGGCTGGGCTCGGTCCGCAGAAACTCGTACCTGGCCGCGGCGCCGCTTTGCAGACTCCGGCGCAGGTGAAGGCGGGATTGGACGGCACGCGCGCGTTTGTGACCGCGATGTACGAAGCGGTCAGCAAGGGCGCCCGCGCCGGCCGCGATCTGCGCAGCGTCTACAAGGAAACGTACGAAAAGCTCAAGCCGCAGTTCGGCCACTGGGTGATCTTCGACCACTGCCTGCCGTTCGATGTCAGCCGCGCCTACGACGAAGCCACGGGGCATCAGCATCCGCGCATCTGGACTGCGCAGCGCGACAAGGAAATGTGGGAATCGCTGGAGGGGTGACGGGTGCAGGGGCCGGCGTCATACCCGTACCTGCCGCCTCCCGAGCTGCAACGGGGAGGCGTTGCGAGGACGCAGGTTGCGATCGTCGGCGCTGGCCCCGTGGGCCTGGCGTGCGCGATCGATCTCGCGCAGCACGGCATCGATCTCATCATCATCGATGACAACAACGCACTGAGCACCGGCACGCGCGCGATCTGCTGGGCCAAGCGAACGCTCGAGATTCTCGACCGACTCGGGTGCGGCGATCCGGTGTGCGAACGCGGTGTCAGCTGGAAGGTTGGAAAGGTTTTTTTTCGCGACCAGCTCGCCTATCAGTTCGACCTGCTGCCCGAGCCCGGGCATAAGCGGCCAGCGTTCGTCAACCTGCAGCAGAACCTGGTCGAGGAAGTGATGGTCGATCGGCTGCAAGCGCTGGGCCATCGCGTGCGCTGGAAGAACAAAGCGGTCGCTGTCGAGCAGGACGCGAAAAACGTGCGGCTACATGTCGAAACACCGGACGGTCGCTACACGATCGAAGCCCATTATGTGATCGCAGCCGATGGTGTGCGGAGCGCCATGCGCCACGCGCTCGGCCTCGACTGGAAAGGCCAGGTGTTCAATGACCGCTTCCTGATTGCCGACGTTCTGATGAAGGGCGACTTTCCGGCCGAGCGCTGGTTTCACTTCGAGCCGTCGTTTCATCACGGCGGCTCGGTGCTGCTGCACAAGCAGGCCGGCGATATCTGGCGGATCGACTTCCAGCTCGGCCGTACCGCCAACCCGGACGAGGAGAAAAAGCCCGAGCGGGTGCAGCCGAGAATCCGCGCGATGCTCGGCGATGCGCGTCCGTTCGAGCTGCAGTGGGCGAGTGTGTACACGTTCCAGTGCGCGCGGCTCGAGCAATTCGTGCACGAACGAGTGATCTTCGCCGGCGACGCGGCGCATCAGGTGTCGCCGTTCGGCGCGCGCGGCGCCAACAGTGGCATTCAGGATGCCGACAACCTGTGCTGGAAGCTCGCGCGCGTGGTGCGCGGCGAGTCTCCGCCGTCTCTTCTTCAAAGCTACGAGCGCGAGCGCCAGCAGGCGGCTGACGAGAACATTCTTCACTCGACACGCTCGACTGATTTCATCACGCCGAAAAGCCCGGCCAGTCGCCGCCTGCGCGACGCGGTGTTGGCACTGTCTGCCACTCACGAGTTTGCGCGGCGGCTGGTCAACAGCGGGCGCCTGTCGACACCGACCCACTACCGCGACAGCCCGCTGTCGACGCCCGACTGCGATCGCTTTGATTGCGAGCCGGCGCCCGGTGCGCCCGCGGTGGATGCCCCGGTCGATGCGCGGACATCGCTGCTGGCACGGTGCTCCGGCGGCTTTAGTCTGCTCACCTTCGACGCTGATTCGCAGGCGATCGTGCCGCGGGGTGTCGCCCCGCTCAGGCTCGACACGACCCTGCGCGAAGGCAGCACGCTTGCGGCCCGTTACGACGCTCAGCCTGGCACGTCATATCTGCTGCGCCCCGACCAGCACATTGCTGCGCGCTGGCGCCGGCTGCGCGCAACCGACGTGCAGGCCGCCCTGGCGCGCGCACAGGGGCTGGAATGACGTTGAATCCGCAGCCTAACATCGCGCGACCTGACGACTTCTATCAGGCGCTGATCGACGCGCACGCGGGGCTCACCAACGAGCAGAGCGCGGAGTTGAATGCGCGGCTGGTGCTGCTGCTGGCGAATCAGGTCGGCGATCTGGCCACGCTGCAACAGGCGATTTCGGCCGCGCGGCAGTCGCTCGACGATGGTGGTGCCGGCTAGTCTTTTCTCGTCGCAGCGAGCGGCACGACGCCTTCGATATCGATTTCAATGCGCTTCCGGTTCGGCTCCACCGCGAGCAGCGGCGCCACTTCCTTCAGCGTCTGCAGGCTGCGGATCGTCAGATCCTGATAGCTGACGGTTCCACTGACCTTCCATGCAATTTCTTCCTCTGTCAGTGCACGGATCACCCTGGCCGGCGTGCCCACTGCCAACGAGCGCGGCGGAATCTGCATCCCGGCCTTGACGAAGGCACATGCCGCGACGATCGACGACTCACCGATCACCGCTTCATCCATCACCACTGCATTCATGCCGATCATCGCGTTGCGCTTGACGACACATCCATGCAGTACGGCGCCATGGCCGATATGTCCGTCAACTTCGATCACGGTGTCGGTGCCCGGGAAGCCGTGCATCACGCAGCCGTCCTGCACGTTGCTGCCGGCTTCGAGCACGATTCGACCGAAATCGCCGCGCAGGCTTGCTGCAGGTCCTACGTAGCAGCGCGGACCGACGATCACATCGCCGATCAGGATCGCAGCCGGATGCACGAATGCGGTCGGATCGACGACTGGCACGATCCCATTGATCTCGTAGCAGGGCACGACGGGTCCCTAGGCGTGCCAGCGACGCTGAACGACTCTGAACCGGTTGGCGACAAACGCGCTATCCGTATAGCTCGCGTTTGCCGCCGGATTAGCGCCGGTGGCGTGATAGTCGGAGAATGCCGTCGACTGGTTGACGTACACATTGCCCAGCAGATTGATCGACAGCGCGACGCCCGCGCGCAATGTCGCTGCCGTCATGGCGTCGATGATCTCCTGCTTCGTCGAATACAGTCCGACGGTCAGGGCGCCTCGCTCCCTGACGATTCTTTCGGACAGCGCGATCGCGGCCATGGCATCAGGTACCTTGACGATGAAGCTGATCGGACCAAATCGCTCCTGCGTGTAGGCGAACTCGTTCGCGGCATCGGTTTTCATCAAAAGCGGGGTGTGCACGTTGGCGGCGGGGAACTCCGGGTTGTCCAGCTTGCGCGAGGACAACACGACGTCGGCAAGGGCCGGCGCTTCCTCGATGCGCTTTAACGTGTCGGGCGACTGGATCGATCCAAGCACCGCGGTGGCCACCGCTGCGTCGGACAGCAGCTTCTCGATCGCCTTGCCCAGGTCGGACGCGACATCGTCAAAGCTCTTGTGTCCCTCGTCGGTATCGATGCCGCCGGCCGGGACGAAAATGTCCTGCGTCGTCGTGCACATCTGCCCCGAATAAAGGCTCAGCGTGAAGGCGAGATTCTTCAGCATCGCCTTGTAGTTGTCGGTCGACTCGATGACGACGTTGTTGACGCCGGCGAGCTCGGCGTACACGTGCGCCTGCCGCGCGTTCTCGGTGAGCCAACTGCCGAACGCGTTGCTGCCGGTGAAATCGATCGAGCGTACGGCCGGGTTCGTGGCCAGCGCCCGGGTGGCCTTGGGATCGCTGGTGACTGCGAGTGAAACCAGGTTCGGATCAATATTGTTCTCGGCGAGCACGTCGCGCACGATGCGCACGCTGATCGCCGCCGGCAGGATCGCGTTCGGATGTGGCTTGACGATTACCGGATTGCCGGTGACCAGTGCTGCGAACAATCCGGGATACGTGTTCCATGTAGGAAACGTGCTGCAGCCAATCACCAGCGCGACGCCGCGGCCGACGATCTCGAAGCGCTTTTCCATCACGAGCGGAGGATTCTTGCCCTGCGGCTTTTCCCAGCGCGCAGCGCCCGGCACCGCGCTCATCTCGCGATACGCGTAGGCGACGGCCTCGAGCCCCCGATCCTGCGCGTGCGGGCCGCCTGCCTGAAACGCCATCATCCATCCCTGGCCGGTGGTGACCATCACCGCGTGTGCGATCTCGAAACTCGCCGTGTTCAGCCGCGCCAGCGCTTCAAGGCAGATACCGGTGCGGCCCTCGACGCCAAGCTGCTGCCAGCTCGGCATCGCAGCGAGTGCGGCATCGATCAGTGCCTGCGGCTCGCACACCGGGTACTCGACTTCGAGCGGGATCCCGTACGGCGAGTGTTCGCTCGCGAGCCAACCGATTCGGCCGGGCTGATCCAGATTGAACTGGCGCCCCGCATGCCCGAGCGCGGCGGCTTTACCGTCGTCGTTCGCCGCCTCTCCGTAGATCTTCGGGCTCGGCATTTCCGGATAGGCGCTCCAGAAACCGCGCGTACGGATCGCATCGAGCGCGCCGTCCAGTGTGCTGCGATGCTTCTCGAATAGCGGGTGCATGAGTCGGGTCTGGCTTGGTTTTTCGGGAAGTCGAAGCTACTATTGATTGAACGGTCGGTCAATCAATGCGCGCAGTTAATACGGAATGACAGATTTCGAATCGATCAAGGTCGATGCTACAGACGGCGTCGCGACGCTAACGCTGAATCG
Source organism: Burkholderiaceae bacterium (assembly GCA_041747615.1). Lineage (GTDB taxonomy): Bacteria > Pseudomonadota > Gammaproteobacteria > Burkholderiales > Burkholderiaceae_F > JACCZX01. Next base: position 20,348 of record JBGTEW010000044.1, read on the forward strand.
CCCTGAGCGGCTAAACAGTTTCACGGTGGCGATGCACGGCGAAGTGCGCGCTGCGCTCGACGCGATGGCGAACGACCGCTCGATTCGCTGCTTCGTGTTGACCGGAGCGGGGCGCGGTTTTTGCGCCGGCCAGGATCTCTCCGATCGCGCGGTCGCGCCCGATGCCGAGGGTGTCGATCTCGGCGCGTCGATCGAGAAATACTACAAACCATTGCTGCAGCGGCTACGCGCGCTGCCAATCCCGACGATTGCAGCGGTCAACGGCGTGGCGGCGGGCGCAGGGGCGAACATTCCGTTCGCCTGCGATCTGGTCTACGCGGCGCAGTCGGCAAGTTTCATTCAGTCGTTTTCCAAGCTGGGCCTGGTGCCGGATTGCGGCGGCACGTGGTGGCTGCCGCGCCTGGTGGGGCCCGCGCGCGCGACGGGACTGGCGTTGCTCGGTGAGAAGCTTCCGGCCGCGCAAGCTGCCGACTGGGGCTTGATCTGGCGCTGCGTGGCCGATGACCAGTTGATGCCCACGGTGGTGACCGTCGCACGGCAACTGGCGGCAGGTCCGACGCGCGGTTTTGTGCGCACGCGGCAGGCGATCGATCGTGCGATGCTGGTGCCGCTCGACGACGCGCTGGATCTCGAGCGTGACTATCAGCGCGAACTGGGAAGGTCTGCCGACTATCGCGAGGGCGTCGCCGCGTTCATCGAGAAGCGCGCGGCCCGATTCACCGGCGAATGATGGACGATAAGCGCGGGAACAGTCCCGGAGCACACGACCCGCAGGCAGTCGCCGAAGCGGTGCGTGATGCGATGTTCCGCGACGATGCCGCATCGAGCGGCCTCGGCATGCGAGTCGAAGCCGTCGGTCCGGGCTACTCGAAGCTGTCGATGACGATACGGCCAGACATGTTGAATGGCTTCAAGACATGCCACGGCGGCTTTATCGCGACACTGGCTGACTCGGCATTCGCTTTTGCGTGCAACAGCCACAACGAAGTGACGGTCGCTTCCGGAATCATCGTCGACTTTCTGGCGCCGGCGCACGAAGGCGACCATCTGGTGGCCGAGTGCCGCGAGGTGGCACTCACCGGCCGCACCGGCGTCTATGACATCAAGGTCACGAATCAGCACGGAAAGATCGTTGTCGTCATGCGCGGCCGCTCGCATACGATCAAGGGCAAGGCGGTCGTGGCTTTGTAGATGAGCGATCTCGAGCCCGAATTGGAGCCTATCGAGCGCGCAAGTCAGCGTGACCTGCAGGCGCTGCAGCTCGAGCGATTGCGCTGGTCGCTGGCGCACGCCTACGACCACGTGCCGCACTATCGGGCGAAGTTCGATGCCGCAGGCGTCAAGCCGTCCGACCTCGGTTCGCTCGCCGATCTCGCGAAGTTCCCGTTCACGACCAAGACCGATCTGCGCGACACGTATCCGTTCGGAATGTTTGCCGTTCCGCCACAGCAGATCGTTCGTATTCATGCGTCGAGCGGAACGACCGGCAAGCCCACCGTTGTCGGCTACACCGCAAGGGACATCGACACCTGGGCCAGCGTGATGGCGCGCTCGATTCGCGCTGCCGGCGGTCGCCGCGGCGACATGATCCATGTCGCCTACGGCTACGGACTCTTCACTGGCGGCCTCGGTGCGCACTATGGCGCGGAAAAGCTAGGCTGCACCGTGATCCCGGTGTCGGGTGGAATGACCGAGCGGCAGGTACAGCTGATCGTCGACTTCAAACCGAGAATCATCATGGTGACGCCGTCATACATGCTGGCGATCGCCGAGGAGATGCAGAAACAGGGCGTCGATGCGAAAACGTGTTCGCTGCGCATCGGCATCTTCGGCGCCGAGCCGTGGACCGCGGCGATGCGCACGACGATCGAGACCAAGACGTCGCTCGATGCGATCGATATCTACGGGCTGTCGGAAATCATCGGGCCGGGCGTGGCGCAGGAATGCATCGAGACGAAGGACGGACTGACGGTGTGGGAAGACCACTTTTATCCGGAGATCATCGATCCGGACAGCGGCGAGGTCCTGCCAGAAGGCGAGAAGGGTGAGCTCGTCTTTACGTCATTGACGAAGGAAGCGCTGCCGATGATCCGTTACCGCACTCGCGATCTGACGCGGCTGTTGCCGCCGACGGCTCGTAGCATGCGGCGCATCGAGAAGATCACCGGCCGCTCGGACGACATGCTGATCATTCGCGGCGTC
>JBGTEW010000045.1:0-6909 GCA_041747615.1 Burkholderiaceae bacterium
GAGATGCGCGCGCGGCGCGAGGTGCTGGTGGCCGCCGGCGCACTGCAATCTCCGCAGTTGTTGATGGTGTCCGGTATCGGTCCGGCATCGCATCTGCGCGAGCTCGGCATCGAGCCGCTGGTCGACCTGCCCGTCGGCGACAATCTGCACGACCATCCCGACATCACGATCAACCGGCGGGTTGCCAACTCCGATCTGCTGGGATTCTCGGTCGTCGGCGGACTGAAGCTGCTGCGCGCGATCATGCGTTGGCGGCGTGAGCGGCGCGGCGTACTGACGTCTAATTTTGCCGAAGCGGGCGCGTTTATCCGCACATCTCCGGAAGTCGAACGCCCTGATGTTCAGTTGCATTTCGTGATCGGCATGGTCGACAACCATAACCGGACCTACCACTGGGGACATGGCATGAGCTGTCATGCCACCGCGCTGCGGCCTGCAAGCCGCGGCACGCTGCGCCTGGCTTCGCCAGATGTGCACGAGCCTCCGCTGATCGACCCTGCGTTTTTGTCGGAGCCCGCCGATCTCGAGACGCTCGTGCGCGGATTCAAATGGGTGCGAAAGATCTTTTCGCAGCCGGCGTTTAGCGACTTCGGCGGCGGCGATCCATCGCGCGAGCTGTATTTTTCAGACGTACAGAGCGATGAAGCGATCAGGAACGCGATTCGCTCTCATGGCGATACGATTTATCACCCGGTCGGAACGTGCCGAATGGGTACCGACGGCCGGGCTGTCGTCGATCCACAGTTGCGCGTACGCGGAATCGATGGATTGCGGGTGATCGACGCTTCTGTGATGCCGACGCTGATATCGGGCAACACCAACGCGCCGGTGGTGATGATTGCTGAAAAAGCAGCGGATCTGATCAAGCAGTCCCGCCATTAGCTCATGCGCCAGTGTGCGCAAATCCGGGCCGTGTTTCACCTACAATCGCCGGCCATTGTGCCAAGGCCCGCGATGAACACGCGTTTCCCTTCAAACGATATCGAATCGCGTTTGCGCGCGCTGCTCGAGCGTCGCATCCTGATGCTCGACGGCGCTATGGGCACGATGATCCAGCGCTACAAGTTGTCGGAAACCGACTTCCGCGGCAAGCGCTTCGCCGATCATCCGGTCGATGTGCGCGGTAATAATGATCTGTTGTCGCTGACACGGCCCGACGTCGTGCGCGAGATTCATCAGGCGTATCTGGAGGCGGGCGCCGATCTGATCGAGACGAATACTTTCGGCGCAACATCGGTCGCTCAGCAGGACTACGGCCTGGCGCATGTCGCGTACGACATCAACCTGGAAGCAGCGAAGATTGCGAAGCAGATTTGCAGGCAGTATTCGACCGACGAAAGGCCGCGCTTCGTCGTCGGCGCGTTGGGCCCGACGCCGAAGACGGCGTCGATCTCGCCCGATGTCAACGATCCCGGCGCCCGCAACATCACGTTCGACGAACTGATGGCGTCGTACGGAGAGCAGGCGCGCGGCCTCCTCGACGGCGGCGCCGACCTGCTGATCGTCGAGACGATTTTCGACACGCTGAACGCGAAAGCTGCGCTGTTCGCGATCGATGCCGAGTTCGAGCGCCGCGCTTCTTTAGGACAAGACCGCGTTCCGTTGATGATTTCCGGCACCGTGACCGATGCGTCCGGCCGCATCCTGTCGGGTCAGACGGTCGAAGCGTTCTGGAATTCGGTGCGGCACGCCAGGCCGTTGACGGTCGGGCTGAATTGCGCGCTCGGCGCGGCGCTGATGCGTCCGTACATCGAGGAGTTGGCAACTCTCTCGGATACGTTCATCAGCGTGTATCCGAACGCGGGACTGCCGAACCCGATGTGCGAAACGGGCTTTGATGAAACCGCCGACGTCACGTCGAGCCTGCTGAAGGAATTTGCCGAGGCAGGCTTCGTCAACATCGCCGGCGGCTGCTGCGGCACCACACCGGATCACATTCGAGCGACCGCGCTCGCAATCGAGGGCATTGCTCCGCGCGTTGTGCCGACGGTGCCGCCGTTGATGCGGTTGTCCGGTCTGGAGCCGGTGACGATCGACGACGAGTCGCTGTTCGTCAACGTCGGCGAGCGCACCAACGTCACCGGTTCGAAAGCGTTCGCCCGACTCATCCTGAACGAGCAGTACGAGGAAGCGGTGGCGGTGGCGCGGCAGCAGGTCGAATCCGGCGCGCAGATCATCGACGTCAACATGGACGAAGCGATGCTTGACTCGGCGGCTGCGATGGATCGGTTCCTGAAATTGATCGGCTCTGAACCCGACATCGCGCGCGTGCCGGTGATGATCGACAGCTCGAAGTGGAGCGTGATCGAAGCCGGCCTGAAGTGCGCGCAGGGCAAGTGCATCGTCAACTCGATTTCGATGAAGGAAGGCGAGGCGGCATTCATCGAGCAGGCGAAACTGGCACGCCGTTACGGCGCGGCGGTCATCGTGATGGCGTTTGACGAGCAGGGCCAGGCCGATACGTTTGAACGCAAGATCGGGATCTGCGAGCGCAGCTACCGGCTGCTGGTCGACACGGTTGGCTTTCCTCCGGAAGACATTGTGTTCGATCCGAACGTGTTCGCCATTGCCACCGGCATCGACGAGCACAACAACTACGCGGTCGATTTCATCGAGGCCACGCGCTGGATCAGGCAGCATCTGCCGCTGGCGAAGATCAGCGGCGGCGTCAGCAACGTCAGTTTCAGCTTTCGCGGCAACGATCATGTGCGCGAAGCGATTCACACTGTATTTCTGTATCACGCGATCAAGGCCGGCATGACGATGGGCATCGTCAACGCCGGCCAGCTCGGCGTGTACGAGGAGATCGAGCCGACCTTGCGCGAGGCCGTCGAGGATGTCGTCCTGAACCGGCGCGCAGATGCCGGCGAGCGCCTGGTGCAGCTGGCTGAAACGATCAAGGCCGGCGGCAAGGAGCGCAAGGAAGATATTGCATGGCGTGCCGAGCCGGTAGACAAACGATTGTCCCACGCGCTGGTTCGCGGGATTACGCAGTACATCGTCGAAGACACCGAGGAAGCGCGCGCACAGGTTGCGGAGCGTGGCGGGCGTCCGATCGAAGTGATTGAAGGGCCGCTAATGGACGGCATGAACATCGTCGGCGATCTGTTTGGTGCCGGCAAGATGTTCCTGCCGCAAGTGGTCAAGAGCGCACGGGTGATGAAGCAGGCGGTCGCGCATCTGATTCCGTTTATCGAGGCGGAGAAGTCCGCTGCCGGCGATTCGCGCGCGAAGGGCAAGGTCGTGATCGCGACCGTCAAGGGAGACGTCCACGATATCGGCAAGAACATCGTGTCGGTCGTGCTCCAGTGCAATAACTTCGATGTCGTCAACATGGGCGTGATGGTGCCGGCCGACAAGATCCTTGCGATGGCACGCGACGAGAATGCAGACATGATCGGCCTGTCGGGACTGATCACGCCGTCGCTGGAGGAGATGCAGCACGTCGCGCGCGAAATGCAGCGCCAGGGTTTCAGGCTGCCGCTGCTGATCGGCGGTGCGACCACATCGCGCGTGCATACCGCCGTCAAGATCGCGCCGCATTATTCGAACGGCCCGGTCATTCATGTGACCGACGCCAGCCGGTCGGTCGGCGTCTGCCAGAGCCTGGTGTCCGACGATGCTGCGGCCAAGTACATCGCTGACATCAAAACCGAATACGAGCGCGTGCGCACGCAGCACGCCGGGAAAAAGGCGCCCGAGCTCGTCCCGCTTGTCGATGCGCGCGCCAACTCGACGCGTATCGTCTGGGACGGCTACGTTCCACCGAAGCCAAAGTTCTTCGGACGCCGTGCGTTCAAGAACTATGACCTCGCGATGATCGCCAAGTACGTCGACTGGGGTCCGTTTTTTCAGACGTGGGATCTGCACGGATCATTCCCGCAGTTACTGACCGATGAAGTCATCGGTGAGCACGCGCGGCAAGTATTTGCCGAAGGCGAGAAGATGCTCGAGCGCATCGTCAACGAACGGTGGCTGAAAGCCAACGGCGCGGTGGCGTTTTATCCTGCCAACTCGGTGGGCGACGACATCGAGGTCTACTCCGATGAGGCGCGCAGCGAGGTCCTGTTTACGTGGCACGGCCTGCGGCAGCAGACAAAGAAGCCGATCCTCGACGGGGTGCCGAATCCAAACCAGTGCCTGTCCGACTTCATCGCGCCGAAGAACTTGGGTATCGCCGATTACATCGGCATGTTTGCGGTCACCTCGGGCATCGACATCGAAAAACGCCAGGCGATGTTTCAGGCGAAGCACGACGACTACGGTTCGATCATGCTGCAAGCGATCGCCGACCGGCTTGCCGAAGCGTTTGCCGAGATGCTGCACGAACGGGTACGGCGCGACCTGTGGGGCTATGTGCCCGACGAAGCGCTGAGCAACGAGCAACTCGTCAAGGAAACGTACCGCGGCATCCGTCCGGCGCCCGGCTATCCGGCGTGCCCCGAGCATGCCGTTAAGCGTGAACTGTTCGAGGCAGTGCGCGCTGAAGAGATCGGCATGACGCTGACCGAGAACTACGCGATGAGTCCGGCGTCGAGCGTCGGCGGGTTTTACTTCTCGCATCCGCAATCGAAGTACTTCAACGTCGGCCGCATCGGCCGCGATCAACTGGAAGATCTGGCCAAGCGGAAGAGCGAAGCGGTCAGCGAGCTGGAGCGCTGGCTGGCGCCGAATCTTGGCTGATCTGGACCCTTAGCCGGCTCAGGCTCTGCTCATTCGAGCGGGCGGCTCGCCGCCGCTCAACTCGCAGGCATCGTGCTACGGTCATGCTGTAGCCATAGAATGCACGAGGACGCGATGAACGTGTACGGCGTTGCCGAAACGAGGGCGCATTTGAGCGAAATCCTGAGGCGGGTTGAAGCCGGCACGGAGGTGACCATCACGCGACGCGGGCAACCGGTTGCGACAATTCGGTCTGCTTTGAAATTGCCGACGGCCGCTGACTGGGCGCGCATCGCGGCGCTCCGCGGCAAGCTGTCCAGGAGCCGACAGTCGGCTGTGAAACTCGTGCGCCAGATGCGAGACGCGGACTTTTAGTTTGCGTGAGCAGCCGGTGATCAAGGTTTACTGATTTGCCTACACGCCTGCCTCATCAATGCGCTGGCGTGCTGACCGTCGTCGCGTTGATGTTTTTCTCTGCTGCATGCACGCGCTCCGACCCTGAACGCGAGCTTCGCTCTGCAGTCGCTGCAATGGCGCAGTCGCTCGAGCAGCGCGAGCCCGCCGCATTTCTCGATCACATCAGCGAGGACTTTACGCGCGAGTCCGGTGCGTTCGGCAAGCAGGATCTGAAGCGTCTGCTGGCCGGCGTTTATCTGCGCAATGAAAAGATCACGGTCAACGCGGTGGTCAGCGACGTTCGAATCGAAGGCGAGCGAGCGAACGTGAAGGTCCGCGTGTTGACCACCGGCGGTGCTGGGCTGCTGCCGGAGAGCGCTAAAGGGTGGGAGTTCGATTCGGTCTGGCGGCGCGAGAGTGGGCGTTGGACGGTCTACAACGCTGAGTGGCGCGAGGCGCTTTGACGCTATCGAGCGCGCGGCAGCATCGGCGCTTGCGCGATGGCGGGTGCGCGGGCTTTGATCTTCGGTGCGGCGAACGCCAGCGGTTCCCGGGTCCAGCGCGCGCGGTCTGAGCGCGGAAAATCGCGCATCTGCATCAGTATCCACTGCGCTTTCTCGCGTTCGGGCGTCTGTGCGGCAAATTGCGCGGCATGAGCTTGGCGCGGGTGACGCAGGATGCCCGCCATCCAGGCGGCCTCGATCGGCTTCAGTCTTGCAGGTGACTTGTTGAAATAGGCGCGTGCCGCTGCTCTGGCTCCACACAGTCCGGGACCCCAGTCGACCGTGTTCAGATACAGCTCGAGGATGCGCGCCTTGCCGAGCGTGCGCTCCATCTCGATTGCGTAGAGCAGCTCGCGCAGCTTGCGTACTGCAGTGCGTTCGCCGCCGGTGAAAAGCGTTCGCGCGAGCTGTTGCGTGATCGTGCTGGCGCCCCGCATTTGCTTCTGCCGGTGACGGCCGCCGTCAAGTTCGCCGAGCGATGCGACGATCTCCTCGATGTCGAACCCGGGATGTTCATGAAAGCGCTGATCTTCTGCAGCACGCACGGCGGCCGCCAGATACTTCCCCATCAAATCAGCTGCGATCCACGGCTTCTCGGCATCGCCGGTGATCACGATGCGATGCTGACCGTCAGGCTGCGCACATCTGAGGCGGAACCAGCCGTATTGCAGCTGCTCGGTAGTAAGCCCACCGACCTCGACGTCGGCGATGCCGAACACGATCTCGCTTTTGCGAGAGGGCAGTGACAGCTTTCCCTGCGCCTGGATCGTGCCGGCGATGCGCGCGTAACGGGTCTCCGGAATGGCCGCGCCGAATACGCGATAGAGGTTGGCGAGCTCGGTGGTCGGCAAGTTCCACTTCATATCGATGCGATCCGCAGCGAGCGTTGCAGTCAGCGGGATTCGCAGTGTGTCGATCGCCAGCGATCCGGTCACCTCATCCCGGCGGCGCTCAAGCGTCAGCTGAATCGATCGAATCGTGACCGGCACTGCGGCGAGGTCGGGATAAGACAGTGTGCAAGGCTCACATTGCGCTTGCAGCGCCGAACCGTTGCGAGTGAAGTACAGCGGACCGATCCGCGTGCTCAGCACTCGACTGTCGAGCAGTCGCGCAATGCCGGGTGCAGTTGCTAGGCGCAAGACGCCGGGGACATTGACGGTGAGCGGACGACCCATCACACGCACTTCGGTGGTCCATGCCGGCGCCGAGGTCGACAGCACGCCGGTCGACAGCAGCGCGACCAGAAAAGCGCCCGCCAGGGCGATCGATGTGCCCAGCGCAAGCAGCAAGCCGCACACGAGCAGCCGCGGCAACCGTCGCGTCATGACGCGCCCGGCGCCGAGCTGAC
>JBGTEW010000046.1:0-7728 GCA_041747615.1 Burkholderiaceae bacterium
CAGCGCGAGTGGGGTCGGCCGATCACGATGGATGCGCAGGTCAAGGCGAGAGTCGACGCTATCTGGAACGAGCTGGGTATATAGCGATGGAGCGCAAACCGATCCGGCGTGGCGGCATCAAGTCGGCCGGCTACGACCGCAGCAACCGCGTGCTGGAAATCGAGTTCGACAATGGCTCGATCATCCAACACACCGCTGTCGGAGAAGAAATCGCCAGGCGTTTTCTGGCCAGCTCAGCGCCAGCAAGCGTGTACAAGGACACGATTCAGGAAGAGTTCACCGTCAGGCGAGTGAAATGAGCTTTACAGGAAGAACAGCGTAGCCAGTCCAAGAAAAATGAACACACCCATGCTGTCGGTCGTAAACGTCAGCAGCACCGACGATCCGAGCGCCGGGTCGCGCCCCGAGCGCTCCAGCAGCAGCGGCACGAACACTCCGGCCAGCGCGCCGATCACCATGTTCAGCGTCATCGCCAGCAGCAAGGTCACGCCTATCAGCCATCCGCGCGGGCTATCTATATAGATCCACCATGCGACCAACCCGGCGATGCTCCCCCAGACGAGGCCGTTCAGGCCGGCGATCACCAACTCTTTCGTCACCAGCCGCCTTGCATTGGTGGCGGTGACCTGACCGAGCGCCAGCGAACGAATCATTAACGCCATAGTCTGGTTACCGGTGTTGCCCGCGATTCCCATCACGATCGTCATCAGCGTGGCGAGCGCCACCACCTGCTCGATGGTGGCTTCAAAGGCCCCTATCACGCGCGACGCGAAAAATGCCGTGCCCAGATTGATCGCGAGCCACAGCCAGCGGTTGCGCGCAGAGTTCCAGACCGAAGCGAACAGATCTTCCTCTTCGCGCAAGCCGGCCTGCGCCAACGCCGCGTCTTCTCCCTGTTCGCGGATGACGTCGAGCACTTCGTCGACCGTCAGGCGGCCGACCAGACGACCGGCCTCGTCGACCACCGGCGCCGAGACCAGGTCATAGCGCTCGAAAGCCTGCGCCGCATCGCTCGCCTCATCGAGCGGCGACAGCGTCATCAGCTCGGTGTGCATCACCGCGGCGACTTCGACGTCGGGCTCGTTCAGCAGCAGGCGATCGAGCGGCAGCCCGCCTTTCAGTACATCGTGCCGATCGACGACGAACACCTGATCGGTATGATCCGGCAGCTCGTCGAAGCGGCGCAGATACCGCAGCACGACTTCGAGCGTCACATCCTCGCGAACCGTGATCATCTCGAAGTCCATCAGCTCGCCGACAGAATCGTCGGGGTACGCCATTGACGCGCGCAGCTGCGCGCGCTCCTCGCTGCTGAGGCCTTGCTGGATCTCGTCGACGACGTCGGCAGGAAGATCGTCTGCGAGGGCGGCGATCTCGTCGGCTTCGAGGCTCTCAACCGCGTCGACCAGCTCTTCGCGGTCCATCGAGGCGATCAGCGTCTCACGCACCGCGTCACTGACCTCGATCAGGATTTCACCGTCACGATCAGCCTTGACGCCATCCCATACCGCCAGCCGGTCATCGAGCGGCAACGCTTCGAGGATGTAGGCGATATCCGCCGGGTGCAGCCGAGTCAGGAGCGACTTCAGCTCGTCCAGGCGCTGCGTTTCAAGCAGACGCTCGACCCGCGCCAGCGCACGCTGCGCATCTTCCGGATCGTGCACCTGCCCAGCAGCGTGCATTTCGCGTTCGGGGTTTCGTTCGTTCATCGTTAGTCGCTGTGGCCGCCCAGCGGCGCACGGAGTGTAGGCGGCCTAGTACGCCGCTGGATGCTCAGGGAATCGGGGCGTCGACCATGAAGCGCTGAATGGCGGCCGTGCGACGGTCGAGATACGGACCAGAGCGGATGCGGCCATAGCGTTTCGGGTTCGGGAGATACGCGGCCAGCCGGGCCGACTGTTCGGCATTCAATTGAGCCGCGCTGATACCGAAATACTGGCGTGCAGCAGCTTCCGCACCAAATATGCCGCCCCCCCACTCAACGACGTTCAGATAAACCTCGAGTATGCGGCGCTTGTCCCACAGCGCCTCGATCATGTACGTGATAACGAGCTCCTGCGCCTTTCGCACGTAACTTCGCTCGGACGACAGGAACAGGTTCTTGGCCAGCTGCTGCGTGATCGTCGAGCCGCCGCGCGCGGGTCGGCCCTTACGGATATTCTCCTTGTACGCCTTCTCAATTGCCTCCCAGTCAACACCCTCGTGCTCGACAAATTGAGAATCCTCGGATGCGATGACCGCTCGCTTCAGATGATTCGAGATTCGGTCGTACTCGACCCAGCGGTGCTTCAGTTCCGCTTTCGGGTTTTTCTCGCGCAGTACGGCAAGTTCCCGGCTCATGAAGGAGGTATTGCCAGGATCGTTCCATTTCCACCACGCGACCCAACCGAAGTACCAGAGCTGGATCAGCAGCAGAACAGCGACCGCCAGCAGCGCCGCGCGCACCAGCCAGCGCAGGGTGAAACGCATGCTTACTTTGCGACTGCGTGCTCGGCCGACTCGCGCTTGAGCAGCTCCCGCAGTTCGCGATACACGGCACCGGTGTCGGGACGCACGCCGCGCCAGAGCAGGAACGACTCGGCTGCCTGCTCGATCAGCATGCCCAGGCCGTCGACGACATTTTTTGCCCCGCCGGACTGGGCAAGCTGCATGAACGGCGTCGGTTCGGCCGCGTAGACGAGGTCGTAGGCCAGCACGCAGTCGTTGAAGGTGTCTGGATCGATCGCCGGCGCTTCGTGATGCAGGCTGGTGGACGTGCCGTTGATGATCAGATCGAAGTGCTCCGCGGGTATCTCGTCGAAATGAATCGCTTCCACGCCGAACTCTTCGGCCAACTCCTCGGCTCGTTTGTGCGAGCGGTTGGCGACCGCCAGCCAGCGCGGGCTTTCGTCCAGTAGCGAGCCGATCAACCCGCGTACGACGCCGCCGGCGCCAAGAATCAGCACCGTGCAATCCGAAAAAGAAAACTTCAGGCGCTCACGCAGATCACGCACAAAGCCGATGCCGTCCGTGTTGTCACCGATGATCGTGTCGCCGTCGAATTTCAGCGTATTGACGGCGCCGGCGATTCTTGCACGCGCCGTAAGATCGTCCGCCAGCTTTGCGGCATCGATCTTGAACGGCAATGTGACGTTCAGGCCGCCGTAGCCGGCCTCGCGCAACGACAGCGCCTTGTCCTCGAAGCCGTCAAGTGGAGCCTCGATGCGCTCGTACGAAAGATGCTGGCGGGCCTGTCGTGCAAAACGCTGATGAATCTCCGGCGAGCGACTGTGCGCTATCGGGTTTCCGACAACTCCGTACCGGTCGACGGCAGTCATGAGGTAGGTTCTTAGGGCAGTGCGCTACGGGTCGCAAGCTGGTCGTTGGTGAAAATCCAGGTACGCGTAATTTCGAGGATATCCGTGTCGCGCGCAATGTCCGGCGGAAATGGCGGGTACGGACCGGCCAACTGCACGATTCGCCTGGCAGCGCGGTCGAGTATCTGCGAACCGGACGTCTGCTCGATCAGCGTATCGACGACCGAGCCGTCCTTCCGGATCGCCACCGTCATTCTCAGCGCGCCATAGAACCGCCCGCGCGCGTCGTTGGGATAGTTCTCGTTGCCTATTCTTTCAACACGGGCACGCCAGTCTTCGACGTAACGCGCGTAGCGATACTCGGACGCGCTCGGCATGAAATGATGCTTGCGCGGGCGCTTCTGATAGTCAGAGATCTGCTTCGAGATCTCGGCCTGCGCGCGTGCCAGTTGCTGGTTGGTTTCCTCGTCGACGCTGCCCTCCTGCGCTTCCTGGGTCGCTGCATCTCTGACGGGCGTTGAACGCAGCTGCAGCGACTCCCGCAATGTCGCCAGTAGCTTCCTCTGCTCCTCCTCGAGTTGCTGCACCGTCTTGCGCGCCGATTCAAGCGAATCGCCATCGCGCATCTCGAAACTGTTTGGCAGCGGCGACCTGCGACGGCCTGCGTCATTGGCACCGCCCCCATCGAGGTTGTTCTGCGCCAGCGCCTCGAACTGGCCGGGCGCACTTTCGCTTCTGGCGTTGACCAGGATGATCTCGATCGGCGGATCGGCCGAGCGCACGCTGAAAAGTTCGGGGTCGACGAAGCGGACCGCCAGCACGGTGATGTGCAGGCCAATGGACACCGTCATCGCCATCACCAGCACCTTGTCGGCCAGCAATGAGCGCAATCCGTTAGAAGGAGCGCCGAGGCTCAGTTCAGCCACTTCGATCTACCCGAGTTCATCGGCCACGGCATTTGACGTTGGAGCCTCTGTGTCAGCACAGTCAAACGATTGTAGCCAGCACTTGCAACCGTGCGCGTGACACGATCGCGCTAGTCTTGCAGCGTGCGCACTTTAATCAGGCCGACGGCGCCGATGCAGTGCCCGCGGCGCCTGCCGAAGCATCGATCGCATCATCTGCCGGGTCCTCACCGCCTTCTTCCGGACTTTGTGCGGCCGACGACGGGGCAGAGACATCGACGAGTTCTTCTTCGTCGACGTCCACCACCGTCTGCGCGGACAGCACACGATGCACCCGCGCTTCGAGACCAAGGTCGACTGCGTCGGTGGCAACGATGTCCAGCTCTAGCCGCTGCCCGCGCGGCAGATCGGCCAGCCCGGGCATGCGCGTAATGAACGGCAGGCCGTCAAGGCGCAGCACATCGCCCCTGAGGACGGTGGCATCGATGCGTGTCAGCTGTTCCTGCTCGAGCCAGCGGATCGACCAGTAGCGTTCCATCTTCTGTTCGAAGTCGGCATACGCGCCATACGTCGACTCGAAACCCGAGACGATGCCGAACAGCTCCGCGTCGTTCAATGCATACGGCGCTGCTTCTGCGTTCACGCAGGCGAGCAGCTGGCGCTGATTGACCAGGTCGACATAGCGGCGCAGCGGCGATGTGCACCACGCATAGTGCTCAACGCCAACCCCTTCGTGCGGAGCCGGTGCCGTTCCCATCTTCACTCGCCCCAGCGCCTGCGAGCGATAGATTCCGGCCACGCTGCGCGCTGCCAGCCAGCCGCCCCACGTGCTGTTGGCAAAAATCATCAGCTCGGCCACGATCAGATCGAGCGGCGACCCGCGACGGCGCTGCCGAATCATCACGCGCGCCTGCTCGGCTACACCGTCGAGCTCGAACGAATAGTCGACGCGGCCGACCGGCTCGGGACGACCGCGTACCTGTTCACGACGCGCCAGCAGCTGGCGCGCGACATGCCACAAAGTACGCAACGGGCCGGCAAACGGGGAATCGAACTCGCCGCTGGCAATCGCCGCATCAGTGACGATCGTATCGAGCCGGTCGTGGCGCAGGTTGCTTTCGATATGGATCCGCTCCAGCCTGGACTCGGTCGCGACCACCTCGTACGTTTGAAGATCGACATCCGCATACAACGACAGCACCGTTGCCGCGCGACCTTCGTTCAACGAAAACGATTCAATCCAGGCTTGCGGCAACATCGTGACCTTCACGCCTGGCGCATAGACGGTCGACATACGCGCACGGGCGACCCCGTCGAGCGCATGACCACGGGGCATGGCCAGAGCCGGCGCTGCGATGTGAATGCCAATCCGCAGCCGATCGTCAATCCGCAGCCGATCGTCGAGCGGCTGCACCGAGAACGCATCGTCGATCTCCGTGGTCGCGGAGTCATCGATCGAGAACGCGCGCACCGGGGCCAGCGGCAGCTCTTTCGATTGCGCATCGAATGTTTCCGGAGCCGGCAGGTCGGCGGCGAACCCGGTGCCGCGCGGAAAATTCTGCGCGAGGAAGCTATCCAGATGCCAGCGGTATGGAGACGCAATGGCGCCACGCGCCAGCAACAGCCGCAGCGGCGTCATATGAGATTCGTTCGCAGCCTGCTCGAGCGCCTTGAACTCGATCGAATTACGGTCAGGCTTGATCAGCAGCGCGATCGATTGCTGCGCGATGGCTTCGGGAGCATGGCCGGACTTCAGCTCATCGACATATCGCTGTCTGAGCTCGTCCTGCAGGCGCCTGCGCTCGACCGCCGAGAGTGCAGCCTTCAGTGTTTCCGGCGGCGCGGCCCGATATCGGCCGCGTCCCTTGCGATAAAAGTAGATAGGAGCGTTGTGCAGCCGAAACAGCAGCGCCGCCGCCTGCTCGGCGTTGGGCTCGGCACCAAAGTACTCGCGCGCCAGGTCAACGAACCCGAACTCATCCTGCGGTGCGACTTCCCACAAGAAGTCCAGGTCGATCGACTCGGCTTGCGCATGCGCACGGTCGATCAGCACCGCCGGCGAGGGCTCGGAGAATCGAAGCAGCACGTGCGACGCCTTCACCTTGACACGCTTGCCGCTCGGCAGCTCGACCTGATGCGAGCTGCCGGCGTTCGCCATCTCGGTCCCGGCCTTGAACGCGCCGTCGTCGTCGAACAGCAGATGCGTGCCCACCTCAGTTTCTCAGACCGTCAGCCCGCCAGACACTTCGATCACCGCGCCATTGATATACGACGCCTCGTCGGACGCCAGGAAGGCGTACACGTTGGCGATGTCTTCGGGCGTTCCAAGGCGGCGCAGCGGTACCCGCTCTTTCAGCTGCTCCAGCACCTTTTCAGGAATCGTGTCCAGAATATGCGTCGCGACGAAACCGGGGGCGATCGCATTGCAGCGGATCCCCTTGGGTCCGAGCTCGCGCGCCCACGTCTTGACGAACCCGATCACGCCGAACTTACTCGCCGCATAGTTCGTCTGGCCGAAATTGCCATAGATGCCGACCACGCTCGACGCGTTAAGAATCACGCCGCTTCCCTGCTGCAGCATCGTCTCGATCACCGCCTGCGCACAGTGGTAGGTACCCTTCAGGTTGACGGCGATCACGCGGTCGAATTGCTCTTCGCTCATTTTCTGCAGACGCGCGTCGAGCGTGATCCCGGCATTGTTGACCAGCACATCGATACGGCCGTGGCGTTGCCTGACCGCGGCCACCATCGCGTCGATCTGATCGCGGGCAGTGACATCAACGGTCATCGCATCGGCCCCTTCGATCGATACCTTGCCGATGTCGCATGCAACGACGGTCGCTCCTTCGCTAAGGAACTTGCGCGCCGTCGCATCGCCAATACCTTGTGCCGCGCCGGTAACAATGGCGACCTTCCCTTGCAGGCGCTTGCTCACTCGAACTCCCAGTTAAATGCCGCAGAATGAAAGAACTTCGTCCACGTACTGTGCAAAGTCCGACAGCTCGTGATCGCCGCCTTCGATCACCTGCTGCCGCGCGCCGCGGTACTTCGCCACCATCGTCTGAAAGTCGATGACCCTATCGTCGGTCGCTGCAATCAGAAAGTAGCGCTCCGGCCGGGTCACCGGCGAGTGGAGGTCGCGTAGCTCTTCGATGAATTCCGGCCGAAAGTCTATCTCGGCATCGCTGAAGTACACCGGCTGCCGGCCGATGTGCGCCTGCAGGTCCCGCGCGGGATCGATCGCGGGGTTCAGCAGTACTGCGCGGCACCCCACTTTTTCCGCGGCCCAGGTTGCGTAGTAGCCGCCAAGCGACGAACCGATCAGCGCCAGCTCGCTGGCGGGCACGGTCCGCGCGCTGTCAAGCACCAGGTCTGCCGCCGCGCGCGGCGAAGCAGGCAACGCGGGACAGCGGTAGCCGTCAGCGAGACCGCGCTGCTGCATGCGCTCCCGCAGCATCGTCGCTTTGCGCGAAAATGGTGACGAGCGAAATCCATGCAGGTAGATGATCACGCCGCCACGCGCCTGG
>JBGTEW010000047.1:0-46201 GCA_041747615.1 Burkholderiaceae bacterium
GTAACCGGCGGATCATCCGCTGATACTGCGTGTCGCTCTTCGACGCCTCGGACTTGAAGAATTCAACACTCGTCTTGCTCAAAGTGATGGTGATTTTCACGTCCTCTTCGCGGAACGCCAATTCGTCCGGCGAGGGAAGAAAGTCGCGGATGACTTTCGGGTCGCCGATCGGCTCACTCGTGTACCTGATTTTCCCGCTCATAAATCGCCTTGCCCTTGCGCCAATATCCAGCGCCAATGATCCTGATCATCACCGAAGAGAGAACCCCCTAAGAGGCCCAAAGCAACAATGCCAGCGGCAGTGCTGCTCCAGAGGTTCCGGCGGTACGGACCTGACTTGCCTCTGCGGAGATGGATCGCTGCTAACCCCGTTCCGATAGCCAGGGGAAGTGCAGAGATCGACATCCAAAGAAGGCCGGGCCAGAGAATTCGCGCGAAGTCGGTCCAATAGGCGCTCATTTGTCGGCGTCTAACGTCTGAGTTAAGCCGCGCTCGTAGAGCGTCGGCTCTTGAACGGTGAGTTAGGCTTAGTTGCGGGGAGTTGCATACGGCTCGGCGCGCGGCTCAACCACTGTGCCGTCAAACAGCACTACGGCGACAAACTCACCACCCCACAATTTCTTTCCGGCCACGACCGGCTGAAATTCGATTCGGTAGAACCACCCTTCAGTCACGGCAGGGCCGGAGCTGGACGGCGGCCTGATGGTGATCGAACTGACAACAAGCTTAGTTATGTCGGCGTGACGCTTGCGCAGCCACATCTCACCTAACTCAACAGCCTTCGAAATTGCCAACGGCGGCGGGCCGCCAGATGCTGGCGTCCACTTCGGCTGAGCTTGCCATTGCTGACGGCTGATCTCCCAATTTTGCATAACGTTGTCGCGGCCTTCACCCAAGAGAGATACCTCGCCTCGGGGTTGCCCGCTTGCGAGGACTGGCAACAGCGCAACGATGAGAGAGATGACGCGCGCGAGGGCTTTCATGGGTCCTACCGTCTGAGTTGAGCCGCGCTCGCAGAGCGTCGGCTCTCCAACGAAGAGTTATGCGTCACTTTCGATCCTCGCCTGCGAACCGAATGCCTTCTGGACGCTGAAACAAAGCTGGCTCAAACGGCAGCCCGGCTTCGTACTCCAGGTACTGAACTGCAACGCGTAGTTGACTGTCACGATGCAACTCAAGTCGGGACGGCGTGTCGGACCTTAGATACAGGTGAACGGATTCGTTCCCTTCGCTGTATTCCAGGCGCTCTACGGCGCCAAGTGTTTCGTGACGAACTTTCTTCCTCGCTGCACCTACAGAGGAAAGCCATGCTACTTCGCAACCGAACTCCAAGCTGTTGATGAATGTGCTCCGAATACTCGGATCACCGAAGATCGCGGCGCGAAAGCGGAAGGTGGGACCTTGGTCGCGTTGGTAGTTACCGGTCTGGCTGACACGGTCGGCCACCCACAAGTGAGGCTCGTCGACCACGACGAGTAAATGAAGGCCCGATTCTGGGTTACGGGCCTCTTCTATGCGTCCATAGCGCTCGCCATATCGGTAGAGGGTCTTCGGCACCCGCACAAAATGATCCCTACGAGCGCCAGGCACGTCTAAGGCCGTGACTACCCGAAGCATAGGCGAGGGCGCGCAGACACGATCGGCCGCGACCGCGACAACCGGAAGCATAGAAAGCACGGCAACGAGGAAGCGGAGGATCATCTGTGACGTATAACGTCTGAGTTGAGCCGCACTCGCAGAGCGTCGGCTTTCGCACGGCGGATGGACCTGCCTGCGGAGGAGGTGCTGTTCCTGGACGACAGCCTAAGAAACGTGGAAGCAGCGCGATCCTTGGGGATAACGCCCATCTGGCGATGAATCAGGAAGAAGCCAGGTCCGTACTTGAGACGTATGGTGTGGTGTCAACTCGCGACCGTTGATCGACGTATGGACTACTGGATCGACGAACTGAGCACTACCGGCCCATGAGCCGACATTCGCTGACGCGCCAATTTTCTGGCACGAATCACGGGCATCACACAGTGATCTTGCTATCGCCGCGGACATCAGCTTCGCCGCGCGCTGCTTCGACCAGCTCGGACAAAATTCCACAGCGGCGAGCCGACCGTGGTGTTTTGCAGCGGGCTCGGAGCGTCACGAGTTGCTTCTCCAAGGTCAATAGCGACTCAAGTCGGGCTCGTACACGCTGTAGTTGCGTGTCCACCAAGACGTCGGCTTCATGGCACGAGGATGCAGGGTGATCAATGAGTGCAAGCAGCCTCTTGATGTCCGCAATCGTCACATCCAGCGACCGGCAGTGCCTGATAAACGCCAGGCGTTCGACCTGCGCCGGACCATAAGAGCGGTAGCCGTTGGCACGTCTCCGAGGCGGTGGCAGAAGGCCCGCCTTCTCGTAGTACCGAACAGTTTCCACGTCAACGCCCGTGGCGTTAGCAACTTCACCAATACGCATTGAACCTCCGCTTGACTCTGTAGCTACTTCAGGGTTTGTAATCGTAGCGCCTGTGGAGGTGAATGTGTCTGAGCAGTGTTGCCCAGTTAGTGCAGTCCCTGATGACAGCCGCCGCTATCGGCGCGTCCTGTGGATCGCGTTGGCGGTTAACGCCGTCATGTTCCTTGTGGAATTGGGGGCCAGTTTTCGCGCGGAATCAGCCGCGCTTCTGGCGGACGCCATCGATTTCGCGGGCGATGCTGGTAACTATGGACTGTCGCTGGCGGCGATTGCGTTCGGGCCTGTCTGGCAGTCGCGTGCTGCACTGGTCAAAGCGACTTCAATGACAGCGTATGGAGTATTTGTGCTCGCCATGGCGAGTTGGGCTTTACTTAGCGGGTCACAACCCGAGCCTTTAACGATGGGGATCGTCGGTGTTGTCGCGCTGATCGCCAACGTCAGTGTCGCTGCGCTTCTATTCGCCTTCCGTGAAGGCAATGCGAACATGCGCTCGGTCTGGCTGTGCACTCGAAATGATGTAATTGGCAACATCGCAGTTCTTGCAGCAGCAATAGGCGTTTTCGGTACAGGTTCGCGTTGGCCCGATCTGCTGGTTGCCACGATCATTGCAAGTCTGGCAATCACCGCGGGGATTTCGACTCTGCGCCAAGCGCGACAGGAACTTCGTGCCACTTAAATCAAACGTAGAATCAGTGATGCGCGGAGTGCGTCACCGCTCGCCATGGTCGTGGATGTTTTGCGCTTGGTTGATTGCAGTTGCTGCAACGCTTGGGAGTTTGTTCTTTAGCGAGGTGATGGGTCTGCCACCTTGCGTCTTGTGTTGATATCAAAGAATTTTCATGTTTCCTTTGGCGGCCATACTGACGTTAGCGTTTTTTCCATTCGACCTTGGTCATGTTCGTTACTCACTTGCACTCGCGTTAGGCGGGGCGTGCGTGGCTGTTTACCACTGCCTGCTGTATGCGGGCCTGATTCCGGAGAATATTCAACCATGCAGTCAGGGCGTCTCATGCGCGGATCGAACTTCTCAACAGATCGCCGGACTACCGATACCGATGTTGTCGTTGGCTGCTTTTTTGATGATCATCGCTTTGTTGCTCGCAGCGCGAAGGGGAATGAGTAAATGAGGCGGCAGACCATCGTCATAACGGCTGGCATAGCTGTTTTGCTCTTGTTCTGACTGGGGACGTACACCTACAAGCGGCAGCAGGCGGAGCGGTCGGTCCAAGCGGCGACCCAAGGCAGCGCGGCACTGGTACGGTTTCATTCACCAACATACGGCGCGCCGGATGCAAAAGTCGAGCTTGTTGAATTTTTCGATCCTGCCTGTGAGACGTGCAGAAAGTTTTATCCAGTCGTTAAGGAAATCGTTGATTCGAGCGGCGGGAAGGTACGACTTGTCTTGCGATATGCAGCTTTCCACAAGGGATCAGACGAGGCGATCGCGATATTGGAAGCGGCAAGAAGCAGCAGCGATTCTGGCCTGCAGTAGAAGCGGCTTTAGCTGCGCAGCCGCAGTGGGCTTCTCACTCCAATCCGCAGCCGGAACTGATTTGGAAATACCTCGATGGGCTTGGCCTGGATGTTGAGCAAGCCAAGGCAGATGCACGTGATCCGCGCATCGCTACAAATCTGGAACAGGATCGCGCCGATTTGGTTGCCATGAACGTCAAAGCTACCCCGAGCTTTATTGTGAACGGAGTTCCGCTTGAGCAATTCGGCGTTGACGAACTCAAGACCCTCGTGCGCCGCGAAGTGGACAGGGCTTATAAGCAGTGAATGGCGCGCAATCTAAAGAGACACAGGAGTGCTCAATGACGAACTTTGGTAAAGCTATCCGACCGCACGTGCAGGCCGAGCTTTACGCCGCGCAAGAGGCGGAGGCGCAAGGTCAACCAGACGTCGCCTTTAGTCATATGGAAAGGGCACACGTCCTCGGTCAAGCCTCGACAATTGAGCACGTGCATATTCACTCGCGCATGCTTCTGTGGGGTTGGCGCCAACGCAGCTTTCGTGAATGCGTTGGGCAGGCCCTTCGCATTGCTGGCGCTGCTACAAAAACCGCGGTCGGGCTTGTGCCAGAGGGAAACACGGGTGGGTCGAACGTAAGCCCGTTCAAGCGCATGCCAATACCGCCTGAGCTTGAGACAATAATTCGACGCGCTCGCTCGTCGCGCACTTGAGAGTACCGAAGGTCCGCTTTAGAGCGATGCGAATGTCCCCAATGGGTCGAGGCCGTGTGAAAACGCGTCGACGTGACGTGTGACTTTTAAGTCGACCTCTCAGATCGCTCTGTGTTCAACGATCGACCCTTCGGGAATACCAAACCGACCCCCGAAAACGCGCAGATTTTGCGTTTTCACACGGCCTCGGTCGAAAGCGGACACGCATTGTCACTTTCAACCAAGTAATGCGTCCTAACAGGAAGACAAGTGCCGTGCCTTTTGTACTTCTTCAAACCGCACCTCCGACCATCGCCACTTTTCCGCCGTTGTTGCTTCGGAACTGTTGTTGCTCAGCGTGCCGTAACGAGTATTTGAGTTTTGGTGGGGTCGACACGGCAGGAATCGAACTGCTAAAGCTCTTGAGAGCGGGCGCGACACGAGCGGACGTTAGGTGGCTGGCGTACCAAGAACATACCTCATGAGCACGCAGTACCCATCGTTGCCAATCACAGTCTGCGATACGCGGGGTGTAAACGCGATGGAATTGCATTCCGCTTTCAGACCCTGAGCTGCCGTTTGCACTTGCCGAAAGCGGACTCGCTGACTCGCTCAGAAACGGACACAGCATCGGTAATGACTGAGGCGTCGATCCTTCCGCTTTCGCCGCGGGTATAAGGAGGTTTGACATCGGCCGCACGGCAACGCGGGTTCGGTCACGTCAGCGTGGGCAGGACCGTTGTTAGCGAGAGGGGTTGCGATGATAGACAAGGAGTTGCGACAACTCGTCGAACAAGTGCGCTACGGCAGCATGTCCCGTCGGCATTTCATCGATCGCATGCTGGGACTGGGTCTGAGCGCACCGATGGCCGGCCTGATGCTGATGGAACGCGGCGTCGCGCAGACGCCGGCCGCGTCCTACAAGCCCACGCGTCGCGGCGGTGGTGGGGTGCTGAAAATGCTGCAGTCGGCTGGCCCGACGCTGCTCAACCCCCACTTTGCGACCGGCCTCAAGGACAGCTTTGGCTCGCGCATCTTCTACGAGCCACTGGCGCAGTGGGATGCCGATGCGAACCTGCAGCCGGTGCTGGCCGCGGAGGTCCCCAGCCGCGAGAACGGTGGGCTGGCGGCCGACGGCCGCAGTGTCATCTGGAAACTCAAGAAAGGCGTGACCTGGCACGATGGTCAGCCCTTCACCGCCGACGACGTGATCTTCAACTGGCAGTACGCCATCGACGCGGCCACTGCTAGCGTGACCGCCGGCAGCTACGGCAACCTCAAGATGGAAAAAATCGACGCCCACACGGTTCGCGTCGTCTTCTCCAGGCCGACGCCGTTCTGGCCCGGCCAATATGCGCAGGTGATGCTGGTGCCCAGACACCTGTTTGCTCCCTATAGCAACGCAAAGTCGCGCGATGCGCCCAACAACAACAGGCCCGTGGGCACTGGTGCCTACACCTTCGTCGAATTCAAGCCCGGCGACTTCCTGCGCGCCGCACTCAACCCGAAATACCATGAAGCGAACCGCCCGCATTTCGACACGCTGGAATTGAAGGGCGGCGGTGACGCCACCTCGGCCGCCCGCGCGGTGCTGCAGACCGGTGAATACGACTACGCCGGCTCGCTGTTGGTCGAGGATGAGGTGCTCGCGCGCATCGAAGCCGGTGGCAAGGGCCGCGTTGAGTTCCTCAGCGGCAGCGCGACCACCGCCATCTACCTGAACCACGCCGATCCGCGCACCGAGATCGACGGCGAGCGGTCGCACCCCAAGACGCGCCACCCGCTGTTTAGCGACTCCGTTGTGCGCCGTGCAGTGGGGCTGCTGATTGACCGCCAGAACATCCAGGCCTACGTCTTCGGCCGGCAGGGCATGGCGACGGCCAATTTCCTCAACCACCCACCGCGTTACCGCAGCGCCAACACGGCATTCGAGTTCAACATCGACAAGGCCAAGGCGCTGCTCGACGCCGCGGGTTGGAAGCCGGCCGCCGATGGCGTTCGCGAGAAGGGTGGCAAGAAGCTGGCGCTGCTGTTCCAGGCCGCAAGCGGCGCCGTCGTGCAGAAGTACCAGGCCATCGTCAAGCAGGCGGCACAGAAAGCCGGCATCCAGATCGAATTGAAGGCGGTCGTATCCAGCATGTTCTTCTCGTCGGATGTAGGCAACTCCGACACTTACGGAAAGTTCTACGCGGACATGCAGACCTACAACTGGACCAACAACAATCCGGATCCTGAAGGCCTGGTGCAGTGCTTCGTCTCGTGGGAAGTGGCATCGAAGGCCAACAAGTGGTTGGGACAGAACATGGTGCGCTGGCAGAGCAGCGAGTTCGACGCCCTGTTCCGCGCCTCAGAAGTGGAACTGGATCCGGTCAAGCGCGCAGCACTTTTCATCCGGATGAACGACCTGGTGGTCGCCGACGGCTACGTGCTGCCGATCATCGCCCGCACTTCGGCGCGAGCACTGAATCGGCGCCTCGTGGCGCCCTTGTCGGGCTGGCAGCTCGACACGGGGTCACTGCCTCACTGGTACCGCGAAGCCGGATGAGCCATCGCATTCGGCAAGCGAACTGGACACAAGCGCTTTCATGCTCGGATGGGGAGGGGGTTCATCCGACGCGATCTTCGTACTGAAAGCGGTCCTTCACAGCCGTAACCACGTGGAGCCGGGGACGGGAACTACGGTGACTTCAAGCATGCGAAGCTCGACGGACTGATCGACAGCATCGAGGGCGAGACGGACAGCGCCAAGCGGGTGGCCATGATCAACGAAGCCGTAAAGATCGTTCAGGATGATGTCCTCACGATTCCGCTTCATCGTCAGGTTATCCCCTGGGCATCCAAAGTGAACGTCTCGGTCGTCCATCTTCCAAACAACATCATGAACCCAGTGTGGGTGAAGGTCCGGTAAGCGCGGCCACGTTGTTTGCCCGCAGGCATCAACCGTTACCAAAGTCGTTATCGACGTTTTATTGGCACCACGGCGTCGTCGTAGGTATGGGGATGCGCGTCATACAATCGCCGCGCACAGCTTGGCAATCTCTTGCCGAAGCTCCGAGCCCGGCTCGGCACCCATTGCTGCCGCCGCCGTTTCAGCCGAGGCGAGCGCGGCACGAGCGGCGTCTAGGTCACCGCCAAGGGCCTCCATCCTCCCTCGAATGCAGCGGAATTTGGCGAGCTGCAGCCGGTCGCCAACCTTACGAAGGACCGCCTCACCCGACCGGAGCGTGTCGCCGGCGTCATCAACCCGCCCTTGCCCGATCAGTAGATTCGCCAGATTGCCGAGAACTCTGCCCTCCTCGTTGAGGTTGCCCACCTGGCGGTGGATGCCAAGGGCGGCCTCGTAGTGGGCGCGTGCTTCCTCCAGTCGCCCCTGCTTGTAGAGCAACAGGCCCAAATCACCAAGCACGTTGCCCTCGAAGCGTCGATTACCCACCTCGCGATGAATAGCGAGCGCCTGGTCGTAGTACTTTCGCGCACCCTCATAATCTCCCTGCTCTTGATGCACGGTGCCCAAGTTGCCGATGACCACGCTCTCGAAGCGACGGTTACCCGCCTCGCGGTGGACGGCCAAGGCTTGAGCGTACTGAACTCGTGCGTCTTCCATCCGACCTTGTTCGCGGTGCAGCTCGCCGAGGTTGCCGAGGACTCTTCCCTCTTCGTTGCGATTGCCCACCTCGCGATGGATGGCGATAGCCGCGTCGAAATGCGCGCGTGCTTCTTCCAACGCGCCTTGCATTGTGCGTAGCAGACCAAGGTTGCCGAGAACGGTGCCTTCAAGGTGGCGATCTTGGACTTCGCGGCTAATGGAAAGGGCAGCCTCGAAGTGTTCGCCTGCTTCCTCCATCCGGCCTTGTTCGCGCCGGAAGTTACCCAAGCTAACGAGGACTTTTCGTTCCAGGCGCGTGCTGCGCAACTCGCGCGCGAGAACGAGCGCCTGCTCGAAGCATGTTTCTGCCTCCTCCATACAGCCGGCGCGTTGCGCGGCTAGTGCTTTGGTGAACAGCGCTGCGGAGCGCAGCGAAGAACCGACTCCGCAGATGGCGAGCAACTGCGCTCCGAGTTGGACGGCCAGCGCGTACGGCCCCTGCAGGTCCAGCACTTCCCACGATGCCCGGTACGCTGCTACGGCGATCTCTGCGTCACTGCGACGTACGGCGCGTCGGCTGGCAGCGATGAGATTGTCCAGCTCTAAAGCGAGCGAGCGTTGTCTTTTGACGCCGCCGTGGCGGCGCAGCGCCTCGAGTGCCTCATCTGTGCCGAAGCTAGCGAAGTATCGTCCGTGTCGCTCCTCGGCCGACCTTTCCGGCTCAAGCCCGCTCGCCTTGAGTTTTTCCGCGGCGTAGTCACGGATGCTGACGTACATCCCAAAATAAGGCTCTTCTATGACGAAGCGGCCTTGCGCCGCGGGCACCCAAGTGCGGAGCAGGCTCTTATCGACGAGCGCCTGCACCACGTCCATGGCTGATGGGGCATCGGACCACGCAGAAAGATCGAGCACCGCCTCCGCCGCTTCCAGCGTGAAGCCGCCCTCGAACATCGAGCACTGGGCGAGTGCCGCCTGCTCCCAGGGGGTGAGCAGGTCCCATGACCAGTCGATTGCGGCTCTGAGCGTGGCTTGGCGCGCCCCCGAGCCGCGGGCATCAGCGAGTAGACGGAAGCGGTCGCGCATTCTCTCAACAATCTGAGCTGGGGACAGTACCCGCACCCGTGCCGCTGCGAGCTCGATTGCGAGCGGCAGTCCATCGAGCAGACGAACTGCCTCTGTAACAGCTGCGCGGTTGGCGTCGCTAAGGACAAACTCCGGTCTTTGCGCGCGAGCGCGCGCGCTGAAGAGCTCGATGGCTTCCTTTTCTAAAGGCAGCGGCTCGATGGGCAAGATCTCCTCGCCCGACAAATGAAGCCGCTCGCGACTGGTGACGATAAAGGCTGCGTCGGCAGCGCGGTCGAGCCAGTGGCCGAGGGTGGTCGCGGCATATCCAAGGATCTGCTCGAAATTGTCGAGAATGAGCAGACAGTGCCCGCGGCCCGCAATCGCTTCGCCCAGTTGCACGCCAAGATCATCTTTGCCGAGAGGAACTTCAAGCGCGGAGGCGACAGCGAAGAAGATCCCATCGAGTGAGCGGGCCTCAGAAAGATCGCAAAAGTAGACGCCGCCGGCCCAGTCACCAAGCCACGTCCAGCCGTAGCGACGCACGAATCGCGTCTTTCCGGTGCCGCCCGGGCCGAGGACAGTGAGCAACCGAGCGCCAGCGTCCAGCCGAGCAGCGAGCGTGCGCAACTCTGCTGTTCGGCCGACGAACGCATCGCGCTCGCCAGGAAGGTTGTGACGTACCTCGCGCACCGGGCGCCAGAGGTCGCCCGTCCGGACCACGCGGTACGCCTTGTCCGCGTCCGGCGGCGGGGAGAATGGAGCCAATCCACGCACGCCCAACTCGAAGATCTCGACGGGTGCGTCGAGTCCTTTCAGTCGGTAATGCCCGTGAGCTTCGATCTCTGCATCCTCCGGAAGTACATCGCCGAGCGCCGTCCGCGCAGCGGCGGTT
The DNA here is from genome assembly GCA_041747615.1 of Burkholderiaceae bacterium. Lineage (GTDB taxonomy): Bacteria > Pseudomonadota > Gammaproteobacteria > Burkholderiales > Burkholderiaceae_F > JACCZX01. The sequence goes on from JBGTEW010000047.1 coordinate 10,158, forward strand.
AGGAGCGTCTGCCCACCGCACGCCAGCGCCATAACGCGGGCAGCGAGCGGTTTGGCAAGGCCCTCGACCTCCGTCTGCTTGGCGCCGCGAGCAATGTCGTCAGGAACGTTCTCGTGCAGTGTGACCGGGCCTACGTGAAGCCCCGCGCGGGCGTGAAGCGCGATCTTTGCAAGTGCCTCGTGATATGCAAGCGCGAAGCGAGCTGCGTCAGCTGGGTCGTCGAACAGTAGGAAAAATCCATCCGTGCGATCGATCTCGCGCCCACAATGTTGGGCGAGCAGGTCGCGCGCGCTGCGGTCATGCGCGGCCCACGCCTCCGCGCTACGTTCATCGCCCAACCGCTCAACCAATAGCGTGCTATCAACAACGTCAGTGAAGAGAAGGCCGCGTTGAGTTACTTGCCGCACGCTGTAATCAACTCGCGGGCGCGTGAACACAGCCAATTACGTTGCGGGTTTCCGCGAACCAGTTGAAGCATATCGAGTAGTTATCAACTAGGTGCCTCAATGACATTGTGTCGGTTTCTGGATCTCTGGGGAAGGCACCCCGATGTCCGCTGCTGGCCGTTAGCTGTAATTGGCGTGGTGACGGAGCAGCGCGATATCACGACGCACGCTCGAGCGCCTCGATTTCGTCCATGATGCGTTCCATGCGCCGCACCAGCGCCTGATACGGTGCAGGCTGGCCGAGATCAACGCCGGCGCGTCTATAGATCTCGTACGCGTGATCTGACCCGCCCGCTTTCAGCATCGTCAGGAATGGTTCGCGGCCTGGAGCGCCTTCGCGCTGGATGTTGTCAGCGAACTGCGCGGCTCCCGCCATCGACGTCGCGTACTGCCACACGTAGTGGCCGAAGTAAAAGTGCGGGATGTAAGCCCACTCGTTACAATATAGTGGGTCGATCATCATCACGCCCTGCGCTTCGCCGTAGTAGCGCTTGAGCAGCGTGCAATAGCGTTCGCTGAGTAGTGCACCCGATAGCGCCTGGCCTCGTTCGCGCGACTCATTTATTTCAAGCTGGAACTCTGCAAACATCACCTGCCGAAAGAACGTGGTACGGATCGCCTCCAGCTGTGCGCCGAGATAGAACAGCTTCTGCTCGCGCGTCTTCGCATTGCGGACCATGTAGTCGCCGAGCAGCATCTCGTTGGCGATCGATGCGGACTCGGCAATGAAGGTCGAATAGCGTGCCTTCTCGTACGGCTGGTTGGCGTTCGCAAGTACTGTGTGAACCGCGTGACCCCACTCGTGCGCGAGCGTCGACAGCGACTCGAAGTCGTCGTTGTGGTTTAGCAGAACGTAAGGGTGGACGTCGTACGCGCCGCCCGACACGTAGGCGCCAGAAGCTTTGCCGGGGCGCGGGTACGGATCAGACCAACTCGCCCCGAATCCCCGTTTGAGCAGCGACACGTACTCGTCGCCCATTGGCGCCAGCGCGGCAAGCGTGATCCGCTGCGACTCTTCTAGCGAAAAACGCAGCGGCTTGGAGAGTTTGAAGAGCGACGGATAGTTGTCGTAGTACGCGAGTTCGTCCTGGATCCCGAGCAGTCGCTTGCGCAGCCTTAGGTAGCGATGCAGCGTCGGCAAACCGGCATTTGCCTGTGCGACCAGGGTCCGATACACGCGCTCGGGCATTTTGTCTTTGAACAGCGCTTCCTGCAACGAGTTGTCGAAGCGTCGTGCACGCGCCGAGAACACGTTGCCCATAACCTGCGTAGTCAGCGCCGCACCAAGCGTGCCCTGATAGCTCTTGAACGTAGTCCAGAACGCGTCGAATACCAGCTTCCGCTGTGCCCTTTGGTCCGAACTGCGGTATTTCCCGTACTCCGACTGATTCAGGCGCACCTTCTTGCCGTCAATCTCGATCGTTGGATACGGCATTTCCGCGTCGACGAGTTGCCGGTACACATTGTTCGGCTGCGCTAGCACGTCGCCGGTTGAAGCCAACACCGATTCCGCTTCGAGCCCAAGCGTGTGGGGCGTGAAGCGAAGCGTCTCGGAGAGGAAGAAGTCAAAGCGTTGCTTTAGCGCCGTGGACTGGGCAAGTAAGGCGCTGACCTTCGCCTGCCCCAGGTTTTGGATCTCTGGCGCTACCCAGGCTGTTTTCTCTGACAACTGAGTGAATAGTGAACGAGCCTGCTGCCTGCGCTCTTGATTCGGTGCGATGCGAACATCCTCGTCCGACAACAGGGCCGCGTAGGTGAACAGCCGCGCGACTTCGCGGCGCGTGTCGCTGATCGCCGCCAGCGCAGTGAACATCGTTTCGGCGCTAGTGCCGAGCGTGCCTTTGTAACGATCCAGCGACCCGATGGCGGCGCGGGTGCGATCGTGCGAGGCGATCCATGCTTCGGGCGTGGAATAGATGTCACGCAGATTCCACTGAGCTCCAGACTCCGCGCCGGCGACGGTAGCCGGCAGGGCGCCCAGCAGTATCAGTGAGCCGATCCCCGTGGCTGCGAGTGCCCGAAAGCTGTCGCTACGGCCGCGGCAGGGGAGATAGAGATGCATGGAGGTGTCCTTTCGATGAGAGGCCGGCACGGCTAGAGGCAAACGATTTGGCAGGATGGCGCAAAGATTCCAAGGGATGCAAATCCGTTCCCAGACGAGTCAGCTTGTCACATCCTGCGCCAGTGCACAGCAATTAGTCTTGATGAGAACGGCCAGAGTGCTTGCACGGACGTTCGGAGTGGACACCAGACGCGATCTTGCAGAAGAGGCGCAGCTTCATTGGATGTTAGGCATGCAGCGATGATGTCTGCTTTCAGGCAAATTGGACAGCGACTGTCGACGGCCGCTCATGGCCGACAGCTGTCGAGTCAACTCGCGCTGCGAGCTACCTGATCGTCCAAATGAACGACGCGATCGTCACTACGACGGCGACGATGGCAAGCAGCTTGTAGAGGGCGCTAGCTTCGAACCTCTTGGTTGCTCCGCCGACGGACTCGCCTAGCTTGTGGAAACCTTGCGAAACAGGGTTTGCCGGAGCGACGCCGAGGAAATTGCAGATCTCGCGAACGGCGACGCCCATGGCCTCGTCCTGCGGGAGAATGACGTGATTGGCGCCCGGCAGTGGAATGAACTTGGCGCCGGGCGTATGGGCCGCTATCAGACGGCCCTCCTCGAACGGTACTCGGTGGTCCCCGCGAACATGCATTACGAGAGTCGGGACACGCAACTCGTTCACAAGGTCAGCGACATTGATTTCGGTGTGGATGGCCGTAAACATCCGCTCGGCCACGTCAGGTGCGACAGAAAGCCGCTCGAGTTCGTTCCAGTTCCGCTGCTGCTCTATTGTCGCCGAGGGCATCATCTGAGTCGTGAATATGGCCCGAAACGAAGGATCGTCACTACCCCAGCCACGACGAATAAGGGCGCGCATGGCGTTGACGATCTCCTCGCCCTGGCCCACGCCTTGACGGAACGCGGCGCCGCGTACCAGTGCGTTCAGCAAGACCAGGTGTGATACCCGCTCGGGGTGCGCCAGTGCGTAGAGAACGCTGACCGCGCCGCCCTGCGAGATGCCGAGCAGGGAGAATCGGTCAAGGTCTAAAGCATCGATTACGGCTTCAAGGTCCCGGACGAGCGTCGCGGTTGAGATCTCGGACGGGAATCGGTCTGACAGCCCCGTGCCCCGTACGTCATATCGGACAAGGCGGAATCGCTTCTGGAGGTGACCGAGGAATGCGCTCCAACCAGACAGGTCCCAGTCGTGCTGTAGATGCGTGTACCAGTTCCCGGCTCGAACAAGAACGGGACCGGAGCCCGACACGGCGTATGCGAGGCGCACGCCGTCTGTTGTAGTGCAGAAGCTGATTTGCTGATCCATGCGCCCCCACCCAAAGTGACGCCGTCAGAGCGACTTAATCACGCGGACTCAGTTGCATTCCCTGTCCGCTTCGAGGCGATTCTCGCCGAGCTGAGGCAGGACCGCAATTGGCCGTGTGCTGACATTACAACTGGCGCGATACACAGTTGAGATGAACGCGATGTGATTTGCGCACACAAAACCCGCCTCGCGTGCGGGTCGTTCTGGTGATTGGGCGACTATTGCTTACGGCGGCGGATTGCGGCGAGGCTAGCGAGACCGATGCTAAGAACAGCGAGGCTCGTAGGTTCAGGCACGGGAAACGGCCCTGGTCCTGGGAAGCAGCCACCGGTAGATCCCCCACCCGGGAATTCAGAGCACTTCACTTCCCAATTGCCTGAGAAAGTCGGGGTCGCGAGCATCAAACGATCAGCGGTCGCATCGAAGATCTGCAGCTGCGTCCCAAAACTATAAAAACCCTCAGCCGCGTCGTCTATCGGGGTGTAGGTCCCAAATATAAAGTCCTTCTCTTGCCCGGGCAGTAGCACACCGGCAATCTGACCGTCAAAGACTGCCTCGAAGGGATCGTTCCCGAAATAGAACGAGTAGCCATCAGGAATGCTGGCCTGGCCGCCAAACGAATAGGTGAACTCGTTCCCAATGCAGGGACCTTCGCAAATAGTTACCGTCTGGGTGGTGGACGTATTTGTAACCGAGATGACGATCTCGATATTCTCGTTCGGTCGGAACGGACCAAATGGGAAGTTATCCGAGAAGCTCGTGCTGAGGAGCAGTGCGGCTTGAGCGCTTGTTGCGAAAAATGCTCCAGCAGCCATGAGGCCAAGCCTTCTAATTGCATACATCTCGGTGTCCCCGCGTTTCGTTTATGCCGCTATTTGCGCCGACAAACCCAGCGACAAAAGAATCGGCATCGTCTTACGAAAATAATTGGCTGCAACGGGTCCCATCCGTTCATCGTCGATGAGTCGCACCCCCCATGCGGGATGGAGATCGAGTGTATTTGAAGAGCAAACCCAATTGCTTTTGCAAAGAGCCTAGTCATTTGATCTTCCCGAGTCGTCGCTAATTATTCTGAATCAAAACGCTGGCCAACGGGAGGCCGCTCGTCGCCGCGAATCGAACGGATGATGGAAGTGTTGCCCTCAATGGGTCCCATCTACGCATCGCCAAAGAGTCGCACTAATGTCTATGTGAACTCGACCTGGGGGTGGATGAGGCTCACGTGGAACTCATAAACAAGCAATACCGCGAGTCTCGCTGCTTCGCCACGACTAGCTCGGGGTGCTCACCAGTTATCAATTCGCTATCAGCGTAGGCTGACCTGTGATCCAAGCTATTCAAAGGCAATTCTGTGAGCAAGCTGTGCTCGACATTCCCGAAGTCGATGTGGTCATAGAAGTTCCGAAGGGCTCCTTTCTAAAACGTGGGTCCTCGGGCCACATCGATTTCATCTCACCGTTGCCGTGTCCATTCAACTACGGTTCGGTACCGAAGTATTTAGGACTGGAGGGCGACCTTCTGGACGCGGTGGTACTCGGTCCCCGCTTGCCGCTCGGGGCTTCGTTGCGAGTCATGGCCTGGGGAGCCGTGGCTTTGGTGGATCGCGGTATGACCGACCACAAGCTAGTTTGCAGCGAACTTCCGGTAGGGGTTAGAGAGCGTAGGAGGCTGCTACGGTTCTTCGCCTTTTATGCGAAATGCAAGTGGTTGCTGAATGTAGTGCGACGCCAGCCGGGCCGGAATGCGTGCGACGGGTGGTTGGACGCCTCGCAAGCACTGAGTTGCGCTCAGCCGAGAGATGACACTTGGCGCGGGCCATCGGTCCCGTTCTGATACGACTGCATGGAGGTCTTTTGCCTAATGCGTCCCATCCGTGTCGGATACGTCACCCCCCCCGTGCGCAATGGAAATTGACCCGAAGGTGGATGAGGCTCAGGCTGGAGTCTCACGCGCGACGATGCCCGAATCAGCGTTGAACTAATCGACTAGGCACTCAGTGTCTGCTTGCGGACCCCAAGCGGCAGTTCACCATTGTCCGCTATCGGGCATCCGAACGCTCCGTGATCTCGCACGACGATGCCCGCCCACCGCAGGGAGGACGCCCTTAGTTTGAGCCGGAGAAGGCAAGTTTGATCCGACGCGACCGTCGCGCAGCTGGCCAGTCCGCGCCAACAGGATCCGGCTGATAGCATCGCAGCTCCCGACCCCACGCTTCTACTACCGAGGAAGCACCCGGTGAATCCCACAGTGCGTCAGACCCTCGAACTGCTCGATTGTCAGTTCGCTCGGGATGGCGGTCTCTCGTACGCCACACTCGAGAAATCACTCGAGCAGGCGCGTCAGGCCGGCGATCTTGAAGGTGAAGCCGACCTAGCGCTGCAGATGGCGGTTCGACTGTCATCGATGGCCACGTTCGCGGCGATGCTGGCGCGCCGCGGACAAGAGCTGCCGGGGATGCCAACGGCGGCCGAAGCGCTTGAACCTGCGATCCCTCTTCTCGAGCGGGCGGTGGGGCTCGCCGCGACCACAGTGAATGGCAAACGCGAGACATTCGCGCGAAACCGTCTCGCCGACTGCTACATGCAGTCCGAGCAGTTCGAGAAGGCGACGGCGGAGTTCGCCAAAGCCCTCGAGCAGTGTCACATGCGAGAGGACGCGGCGCTGGCGTTCGACACGGTACAGAAGATGGGCGACTGCCATCTGCAGCTCGAGCAGGACGCCGCTGCCCTTTCCGCGTACGAGCGAGGTCTGGAGATGGCCAAAGAGATCGACGACCCGTTCGAAATCCATGTTCAGCTCGGAAAGATCGCCAGCGCCTTGAACAACTTGAAGCGGTACGACGAGGGTCTCGCTCATTACACGGAGGCCCGCGATCTTTTGAAGCGTATTGCGGTCGACCCGGCCCTCCAACAACGAGTTTCGGTTCACAAGAACCTGTTCAACGTGGACGCCCTGCCAGGTCTCATTGCGTATACAGAGGAGCGGATCTCTCATACCCGAGAGGCGCTTGGCCGCGACCTCCTGCGCGAGCTGCCCCATCGCTTGGCGTCGATTTCATCGGCGGCGCTGACGGCGCAGGCGGTTCCCGATCTGTCTGGCTGGCCAGTGTTTCGTGAATTGAACCGAGCCGTGCGGGCAGCGGTTGCCGTCCTGAGCGGCATGCTCGACCTCCCGCTCGGTAAACAGGCCACTGACGACTCGGAGGCCAGAACACTGAAGCTGGTTGGCGACTTCGCCCGTCGAACTGTGGATCCTGCTGTCCGCGATCCGCAATCGCTCATGAACGCCACTCGCTATGTCATGCAGGTCGACCGGTCGCGCCGCGCCGCCATCCATCTTCGCAGGGCAGAAACCAGCGCCGCGATGCCGGGGCCGTTCGGCGGCGGCACTTCGCCACACGCGCTCTATCTCCGGTCGTTCGCCGCCACGCCGCACCTGCCACGTGTCGTCATGGAGCCCTGGGGCTTATTGGACCTCGAGGAGGTGCTGGCGTGCCGCTTCGACGAATCGCCGCTGATTGCGCTCGGCAATCCAGAACTCGAACGATTCGGTCCGGGTCGCTCGACGACAACCGATGATAACTGGCGCGCGGTTCTCCGCGCGCTGGCCATGGAAGCGCAAATCATCATTGTCATCCCGACGCACACGCAAGGCACGTCCTGGGAGATCGAATGGGTCACGACCAACAAGTTCTTGCACAAGACGTGCTTCCTAATGCCGCCGCTCGGGCCCGGCGACGAGGTGTGGTGGGCGGACAACTGGCGTGAACTCAAGAATTGGGCGATCCGCTTCGGGTTCAATCTTCCGGACTACACGCCGAACGGATCCGTGTTCAGATTGACTTCCGAAGGGCAACTCGACGAGATCGACTTCTCAGTGATCTACGGCGACGACGACTTAAAGTTGCCGCTGATGTACCGGCTGTTGTTCCGAACCAATCTTTCGTGGGATTTCGCGTACGGCATTCAGCAAAGCCTGAAAGCGGATCGGGCCCGCGGCGCCATCGAGGCTTGGTCAGCCGCTACAGATCATTCGAACGAGGCGCTTGGAGGTTTGCCGCCACAAGACCAGACCATGCTGGCGGCGCTCGAAGCTTCGAACCGTCTTGAGATGTCGAACTGGTTTTACGACGCACCACAAGTTCCGGGCGAGCCCGGCGTCCTCATGTATTTCGAAAACCCATTTCGGATGATGTGGGCTGAAGCCGTGGACAACTTGAACGAGACGCTCTGCCATCATTCTGAGGGTGCGGTGAGCGGCTTTACCCGCACTTTGTTTCATCTGAAAGTCCTGAACCGCCTGACGCCCCAGCAAGTCGATCAGCTCACGAGGAAAACGCTGACCATCGAATCGATCATGAGCTTTCAGGTGAAGCAAATACTGTCGTATAGATTCGTAGTCGTGAAGGATCCAGCCAGTCGACAACGAATCGCCGAGGCGATTGTGAAGGGCGCTTCGAAACACGGCGTCCCGGAGTTCCCCCGCCCCAGCCATCGCGACGAAGCCGATCCGCGAGACTTGTCGTAGCTCCAATGGCAGCTTTCGGGCGTTAAGGTTTGACTACTGGAGGGTCGCAAAGTGGCCGCAAGCGGACATCGGTTAAAGGAAGAGGGCGCTTTCGTTCCGTCACCGGGTGAGCTGCTCAGCGAAACCTTAACTAGGTTGCGATACTTTTTGCCCTCGCTGCAACTTCTTACGTCCCCTAACGACCCCAAACTGTTGTCACGAACTTCTCAAAGCGGCCATTGGTTTCACAATTGCTGCCAAAACGCTATGAGCCTGTATAGTTCGCTCCTTCGTCGTCCGAAGGCAAGTATTGCTGCCGATCGGTGAGGGTCCGATAAGGCGGCTTAACTGGCTGCTTTGCCACCCATCAGCGCAGCAATCGCGGACTCGCGACAAGGCAAGCGCTTCAGAGCTAGTGCTGATTGCAGAGACGATCGATCGCCGCGTACGGCGACCTCGAAAATCGTGTCTGATCTTGAGCTAACCGGAAGCTCGGCAGCGACGCTAGCCACCCAACGTCAATCAGAGCTCATGCGTTTCGGCCGTGCAGGCTATCGCTCGTCAGTTAGGGTATGTCAGCGCCGGGAGTTCACGCTTGCGGCGTTGTAACAGTCACTCGGATTCAGAAGGGCGTCGCCAGAATTGCCCAGATGAATAAATGCGACCGTGTGGGTGGACATCCTCATAGAACGGCGGAGTCGGTGCACCAGTTCGCTCTGCTTCTGGGTCGTCGCGAAGACGCCCAAAATCGTTGGCGCGCAACTCACTTTCTGCTTCCGGCCAAGAGACGAACTGCATGCGATCGAACACGCCTGAACGTTCGTGAAAAAAGTAAGCGATACAGCCCTCGACTGAGGAGTCGTCCACGAGTGCCCAATTGGTCTGGTGGTTTTCCAGTGTCTTGTACCAGTAATCGCGGCTCTCGATCGGGACCTCGAGGCGTGCTTCGCTCGGCCGCCTCATCGCCTGGTTCCGCACAAGTCGCTTACTAGATGCCAAGAGTAATTCCCTGGCCACCTTGTGGCCAGCGCCTTACAAACCTCCAGATCGTGTTCGGTGCCGTCGAATATTAGGAAGGCTCTCGTTGTCCCGCGGAGTGCGCGCACAACGTAGCTAGGTCGGTAGCCCCCGGCAACTTGGATGCGGTCGCACAGACTGCTTAACTCGATGAGGTTGCCCCCCTTCATGCGGCCTTGATGGTGATACACGATGACAGTACGTCCCTTTCGCCGCATCTCGCACAGCTCCGAAAAGAGAACGTACTTACGCGCGGCATGCTTCCCGACGCTGAAGGTGTCAGTTCGCAAGCCGTTGTCCGGATCAAGAGAGACTAGATCACAATCTTTCAGCGTCGCCTTAACATCGTTGAACCATGAAACCCGCTGACTTTGGCGGTTCCGCCAATTTTCTGGATGGGGATCGGCTTGTCGGCGAAGGTCACGTTGTCAAAGATGCTCGAGGCTTGTACTGCGTCGAGCTTGCGCTGACCAGCCTCAACGATCCCCCGCAATGTGTCGTAAACGGTCGGGTCGACACCGCTCCATCGTTTGGGCTGGTTCAAATAGCTTGTGTGCTTCCCATCGGCATTGTGATTCTCATCTGTCACACGGTACCAAGCGATGCCTAGGGCGCGCGTCCTTTGCAACCGCCGGAGAAGTGCGTACTTCAAATAGTCGCCGATGTCGCCAACGTAACGGTCTTGCACTGGCCGCGGAGCCCGCGGCGTTTCCTTGTCCGCAGGTCTCAGGAGATTTTGATCGTAGGATTGTTACCGGTTTTGCGCCACGATGGGTACTGGCTTCCCATGTCCGCATTTGGCTCATGCTTCCAGACAGTCGCTTCGCGCAATGCGCCCCAGGAGATCTTGTTCGGATTGTTCGATCATGCTCAATAACAACTTAAACTTAGTATGTGCGTAGCAGAAACCCGTCTGTGGAATCGTACAACTACGTCATTGTCGGGGCCGGTTCCGCCGGGTGTGTTCTGGCGAATCGACTGTCTGCGGATCACAGTGCGAGAGTTCTGCTTCTAGAAGCAGGCTCTCAGGACGACTACATCTGGATTCACATACCAGTGGGTTACCTGTTCACGATAGGTAACCCTCGCACCGACTGGTGCTACCGAACCGTTGAGGAGCCGGGCTTGAACGGGCGATCAATTGGTTATGCGAGAGGAAAAGTTCTTGGCGGCTGCTCGTCAATCAACGCGATGATTTACATGCGCGGTACCAGTGACGACTACGACCAATGGCAAGCACTCGGAAGTCCTGGCTGGTCTTGGGCAGACGTTCTTCCCATTTTCAAGCGCTGCGAGGACTTCTGCCATGGAGCAGATGACTTCCATGGCATTGGCGGCGAGCTACATGTCGAAGAACGGCGCGTCAGCTGGGATGTCCTTGACGCATGGCGCGACGCTGCCGAGGAGTGCGGAATTCCGAAGATAAGCGAGTTCAACAGAGGAAACAATTTTGGAAATGCTTATTTTCAGATGAATCAACGAAAAGGGGTGCGCTGGAGCAGCGTGCGCGCATACCTGGACCCTGCTTCCAAGCGGCCCAACCTGTCGGTTCAGACGCATGCTCATGCGCATCGAATCACCTTTACAAAGTCGGATGGTCGGCTGCGTGCAACTGGTATCGAATACTCTCATCCGAAACTTGGAACAAAGAATCGCTCTAGCGAGGCGCGAGACCATCCTTGCAGCAGGCGCAATCGGTTCGCCACAGCTTTTGCAATTGTCCGGCATAGGACCGTTGGACTTGCTGACGTCGCTGGAGATACCTGCGATTTGCGAGCTGCAGGGAGTTGGAGAGAACTTGCAAGATCATCTTCAGATTCGAATGCAGTACAAGGTGCACGGCGTTCGAACCCTCAATGAATTGGCAAACAGCCACGTCGGGAAGCTGTTGATGGGTCTCGAGTACATGCTCTTCCGAACCGGGCCTCTAACGATGCCGCCATCTCAACTTGGCGCGTTCGCGAAGAGTGACCCTCTTCAGTCAAGGCCCAATATCGAATGGCACGTTCAGCCGCTATCGCTAGATAAGTTTGGTGACAACTTACATCCGTTTCCTGCAATAACGCCTTCAGTATGTAATCTGCGGCCGACAGCCCGGGGGCAGGTTCGTATCAAGTCGCCCGACGCCACGAGCCACCCTGAAATAAGACCGAACTATCTGTCGACCAGTGAAGATCTGCGAGTCGCGGTGGATTCAATACGATTCACGCGAAAAATCATGGCTGCCAGAGCGTTCGCTAAATACGCTCCTGAAGAGTTCCGGCCAGGTGTAGCGGCGCAAACAGAAGCAGAGCTCGCACGTGCGGCCGGCGATTTGGGAACAACGATATTTCATCCGGTTGGCACATGCAAAATGGGAAATGATTCGATGGCGGTTGTGGACGAACGTCTTCGTGTTCGTGGAATCGAAGGATTACGCGTTGTGGACGCGTCTATCATGCCGCTCATTACGTCGGGCAACACGCATGCGCCGACTGTAATGATTGCGGAGAAAGCAGCCGAGATGGTTGTCACGGATAGCAAAATCACCGCGGGCTGAGCTTGCCAAGTATTCGCTCATCGGGCTGCACGCGTTGGCTGCCGCGTACGCATTCCTCATCCAATGAGAGCCTGAGATGGTGAGGGTCAGATAGCGATATCCGCCCACAGGCAATGATGGTCCGAAGCCTGTAACAGACCTCGCTTGTCTGCCTGCGCCTGTTTGATGTCATCAAACGGTTCCCATAGTGTTGAGAAGTACCCGCGCCGATTCACATCGACCGCCCGCACCTTGGACTGCAGACCCTTCGAGAGCAGCAAGTAGTCGAGCTTGTTGGCGGCGCTGGCGGTCTTGTAGGTGCCGGGTCGGCCCTGATAGATCGGCATCGCCATCGCGTCCTTCAGTTCCGGGTGCCCCGTCAGCGCATCGAGGCTGCCCCCCGCCGGATGATCATTCAGGTCTCCCGCAACGATGATCCAGGGTGTGCGCTTGCGTACGTCGGCCACGATCTTTGCGATCTCGGCCGACTGCAGACGCCGACGTGCACCGGTTCGATCGCTTGCTTTGCTTGCCAGATGATTGCCCAGCACAGCAACAAATGACCGGCGGCCGACATCGACGTAGAACTCGACGCAATCCCGGCCGAACACGGGCGTTCCTTTTGGCGATAGTCGATCTACGTTCGAGCGCATACCCACGAGCGGATAGCGGCTGATCAAGCCCATGTCGATGCCGCGAACGTCGTTGCCATCGACCAGCATGAAGATGCTATGCGGAGCGCTGCCTTTGGCTTTCAGCAGTGGCCAGACGGCTTGCCGGTAGAAGCGCTCGAGCGTGGATCGGGCCTCGACTTCCACAATGAGAAGCACGTCAGGGTCGACTTCCGCAATGACCCGGGCGGTGTTGTGGATCGCCGCAGCGCCGACCGTTTCCCGCTTGAGGTCCAGCCAGCCGAGCCAGTCGGCGCGGCCATTGGCCCGGATGGTCTTGGCCTGTCCACCCCCATAGGCGGCCAGGTCACCACGGATGTCGCGCAGCAGGAAGTATTTGGTATTCGCGTGGGCCGTTGTCATGCCCCAGCGATTCATGATCCGTAGCAGTTCGGCTTTGTCGTCGGCGCTGTAGACGGGCTTGCTGGTGATGGCGTTGAAGGCGCCGTAGTCGGCGAGGATCGGCTTGCCATCGTCCCAGTTGTCGAAGTTCAGAGCGACCGGGCGGCTGAAGAGGTTCTCGACGTTGAAGGTGGCGATGCGCATCGGTGTGTGCTTTCGCTTGAGTTTTGTTCGACGCTACACCAGTAGTCCGCTCGGCGAACCGCCCCCTGCGTAATTTGCAGAACATGTGAAGATGGGCGGGCTCGGGCCATAACCGGACCTATGCGGCCGGCCCTCGGTTACCTCGAAACCGGACGTTTGACGGTTAGTTGGCGCGCGAGACGATGTCTGCATTGGGCATTGACTTTCCTCCCATCGCTACGGCGCCTCGATAGCTCTTGCAATCGCCTCTGAAGCGCGTTGCATCGAACGCCGAAACCCCTCCAGTTCGTTGAACGACCTGCGGGCGCTGGGTACCGATATTCCTAGTGCAGCGACAAGGCGTCCGTTCGACATGCGCACCGGCACTGCACAGCCGACAACACCATCCGCCATTTCTTCATTGCTCACAGCCCAGCCGTTTGCTCGCGCGGCATTGACGGCGGAGCGCAGTGCTCGTTCGGATACGATTGTTCGGCGAGTCAGCGGCTGCCGTGGAATGCTCTTGAGCCACGTCTCAAATTCCCCTGGCGTCATTTCGGCAAGGAAAAGCTTGCCCGTAGAACAACAATAAAGAGGCGCTCGGTTTCCCTGTTGGAAATGGAGTCCGGTAGATTGCGCGGCACGCACCGTGTCCGAGTAGACGACGTCGTTTCCTGACCGCCTGCCGAGCTGGCAATGCTCGCCGAGTTCGTTCGCCAGCACCTCCAGAATTCGGTGCACCCCATCCGAACGCGTCGTTGCGGCGACAGCTGCTGCGCCGAGTCGTACGAGGTTCGCGCCAACTAAGATCTTCCTCGATGCCAGCGCGCGCTTAAGCAAGGCACGCTGCTCGAGCTGAGCAACGATGCGGTGGACAGTGGGCACTGGCAAATTGCATTGGTGCGCAATTTCCGTAATGGTTAACGCTCGATCGCTCGCAGCAACGGCTCCCAGCACAGCAAAAGCGCGATCTAATGGTTGCTCAACTGCTTTCATTGTGCGCCGCCTCCTCGTCGGGTGCATAAAACGCTTGACATGCAACAGCGCTGGCCGCAAGAATTCAAATTATAAAAGAAAAACTTTCGAAAATTGGAAGTTTAAAGTTTCACCGACGAATGGAGAACTTATGTTCCGATCATTGATAACCAACGCGTCCACCTTGGTCACCGGATTAGCGATCGCAGTAGCTACGACGCTAGCCGTCATTCCGGATGCGTCCGCTCAAGGGACGTCACGACTCGACGAGATCACCAAGCGCGACAAACTGATCGTCGCAACGTTCGGCACAGCGCCCCCGTTCTGCTACAGCGATGAGACCGGAAAGCTGGTTGGCTTCGACATCGACGTGGCGAAGCTGATCGCCAAATCACTGCTCGGCGATGAGAACAAGATCGAATTTGTCACCGTCACCAGCGAGGGCCGTTGGCCGGCGGTGAACTCCGGGCGGGCCGATATCGGGCTGGCTTCGACGACCGTCTATCCCGATCGCGCTCTTCGGGTGGCTTTCAGTCGCCCTTACATTGATTCGAGTGTGTCGGTGCTCGTCAGGCAGGATGCCAAAGTCACGACTCTTGCCGAACTGAATAACTCGAAGTTCACATTGGCAAATCTCAGCAACCCGCAGATGGTAGATCGGCAGAAGAGGTTCTTGCCGAATGTGAAGGTTGTTACGTTCGATACGCCGAGCGCGATGTTCACGGCGGTGAAGGCCGGGCAGGCGACCGCGATGCAGATGGATACGCCGGTCGTTGACTGGTACGCCGCCAACAATAAAGACTTGCGCGTTTTGCCGGAGAAGCTTGCCGTTATCCAGGGCAACGCCATCTTCATGAAGACGGGCGATTTCCCATTGTGGCTGTGGATGGACACGATGGTGCAGGAGATGACCGCCGGTTCGCGTTACTCCGAGTACTCGGACATCTACAAGAAATGGTTCGGTCGCAACCCGCCTCCTCAGCGCGCGTATAGCAAGTGACCGGATCATCGTAGGTCCGGCGGCAGCGGGCTTCCCCCTGCCGTGATGTCGCACGATCAGCGCGGCGCACGGCAGGCCTCCACACTTCAGTAACAGGAACTGGCGATGTCATTCGACATCGGCTTCATGCTGCGCTCGGTCCCGATTCTTGCGGAGGGACTGACGACGACGTTGGCTCTAGCGCTACCAGCGATCCTGCTGGCAGCGGCGTGGGGCGTGCCACTAGTCGTCGGCCTGCGGAGCAAGAATTGGTTGCTGCAACGTACCGCACAAGGCTATGTGGAAGTCGTTCGCAACACGCCCGTCCTGGTACAGATGTTCTTCATCTTCTTCGGGTCGGGTGTGCTCGGCTATCCGCTTTCGGGGTTCGTGGCCGGCCTGCTCGCGCTGGTTCTTCAAAACGGCGCGTATGCCGCAGAGATCTACCGAGCCGGCATTCAGGCGGTATCGCAAAGACAGGCTGAGGCCGGACTGGCTCTGGGGCTAATGCCGGGAGCCGCCTTTCGGATCGTCGTTCTACCTCAGGCCTTGCGGAAAGTGATTCCACCGCTGTCGAATCAAGGAGTTTTGATCATCAAAGACACGTCGCTGGTGGCCACGATCTCGGTGGCTGAGCTGACGTTTCGAGCCAGACTCCTTACGGACCGTACGGCGGCCGTGTTTGAGATCTTCTTCGCCCTCGCGCTGTTCTACATCGTCTTGACGACACTTTTTTCTCTTCTGATGCGGCTCGTAGAAGTCCGGCTGCGCGTCCAACAGTAGGAACACAGCGTGGATGCCCTTCTGCCGAGCTTGCCCTTTCTTGCAAGGGGCATCGTCACTACCCTGTATTTATCGGTCGCGTCGACGGCACTCGCGTCACTGCTTGGAGTCTTGTTTGCCACGATCCAGTTGTTCGCGTGGCGTCCTTTCCAGTGGGTCGTCGAGGTTTACCTATACGTCGTGCGCGGCGTGCCACTGCTCGTGTTGCTCTTCGCGATGTACTACGCACTGCCATATTCAGGCATTGACGTGAAGCCGGTGGTTGGGGGCATCGTCGTCATCGGTACTTACTTCGGCGCTTTCATGACCGAGGTATTCCGAGGAGCGGTTCTCGCGGTGCCAAGAGGACAGTGGGAGGCCGGGCGCGCGATCGGCATGCGGACTCCTGGGATCCTGCGCGATGTGGTGCTGGTGCAGGCGTTGAAAGTGGCTGGCCCACCGTACATCAACACGACGATCATGGTCGTGAAAGGAACGTCCCTTGTTGCGGTGATCGGACTCGCAGACGTGACTTTCGTGGGGCGGCAGATCGTCGAGCGAACGCTCGCGCCGTTCGAGGTGTTCGGAGCCGTTGCCCTTGTCTACTTCGTCATCTGCTATGCGCTTTCGCGGCTCGGGCGACACATCGAAAAGAAAGCCAGCTATGTCCACTGATGGGACGACGGCATCGCCTGTTGAGATCGACATTCGCGGACTGTCGAAGTGGTTCGGCAAGCACCAGGTGCTGAAGAAAGTATCTACCGAGGTGCGCCGCGGCCAGGCAGTTGTGGTGATCGGTCCGAGCGGGTCGGGGAAAACCACGCTGCTTCGTTGCATCAACCTTCTCGAGGAGTACCAGGAGGGGCAGATCACGATCGGCGGGCAACCCATGGGCTATGTGGTCGGTACCGACGGCCAGCGGACGCGCAAGCCTGAGCGAGACATCGCTGCGATGCGCGCGCAGGTGGGAATGGTCTTCCAGAGCTTCAACCTATTCCCGCATATGTCGGTTCTGCGGAATGTAGCGCTGGGTCCTGTCCGGATACGAGGTATGCGACGCGAGGAAGCGGAGGCGATCGGCCGTCGACTCCTTGATCGGGTCGGACTCTCCGACAAGGTCGACGCCTATCCGGCACAACTGTCCGGAGGGCAGCAGCAACGAGTGGCGATTGCACGCGCGCTCGCGATGGAGCCCAAGGCCATGTTGTTCGATGAGGTGACGTCTGCGCTCGACCCCGAACTGGTTGCCGAGGTACTGGACGTCATGCAGCAGTTGATGGTGGAGGGCATGACGATGGTTATCGTGACGCATGAGATGGCCTTCGCGCGCTCATTCGCGGGCAAGGTGCTTTTCATGGCGGAAGGCGAAGTCGTGGAATCGGGAAGCCCCGACGCCATCTTTGACCGCCCGCAATCTGAGCGGCTTCAGGCGTTTCTCAAGCGCTTCCGGCAGGGCTATCGGATTTGACCCGATGACGGGCCGCGCGCTTCTGCTCGAGATTGACGTCGGCGCAATTCGCGCCAACGCCCGCGCGGTCATGCAGGCGATTGGTCCGGGCACGCGACTTTTCGCCTGCCTGAAGGGCGATGCCTATGGCTGCGGCATCGCTCACGTGGCACCGGCGTTGTCACACGAAGGCGTTCGTCAGTTCGCCGTTGGATCGGTCGACGACGCGGTCGCCATTCGGCGGGCAGGCGTCGATGCCGAAATTCTGCTGTATCCGAACTGTCTGCCTGACGCAGTGGCGGCCATCGAGTCGAATCGATTAACGGTCACGATCAACAGCGTTGACGAAGCAAGGGCCTGGAACAGCGCAGCCAGTTCGCCGTTGCCTGCGTTCATCAAGATCGACGTCGGCGCGCTGCGATCCGGCGTGATGCCAGATGCCGCCGGCAGGTTGGCGGACGAAGTGCGGCGGTTGGACAAGCTGGACGTCGTCGGCGCCTATGCGCACCTTCACTTGCCGGACCCGGTGCACATGCGAACGCACGCGCTGCATCAGCTTGGCGCGTTCAATTCAGCAGTGCAGCAGATCGAAGCGGTTGGAATCGCGCTGCGCACCAAGATGGTTGCGGGAACCGCAGCAGTCATGGAGTTTCCGGAGATGGATCTCGATGCTGTGGACCCCGGCCGTATGCTCTTTGGCATAGGATTTCCCGGGACGACACGGTCGCTGGCACTGCGACCCGCAATCCGCCGCTGGACGACCCGGCTTCTGCTGGTCAAAGAGGTTGTTCCCGCCGACGTCGCGCCACATCCGGCGCCGTTCGAACTCACCCAGCCGATGAAGATCGGCCTGGCTCCACTGGGTTGGGGCGATGGCATGCCGCGGCGACTGCACTCGGATGCGCGCGTGTTGGTGCGCGGCAAACGGGTGCCGCTGATTCCTCCCAGCCACTTCGAACACATGCGGCTGGATCTGACCGAGGTTCCTGACGCGAGCTATGGCGACGAGGTCGTCATCCTCGGTCGACAAGGCGACGCGACCGTGAGCCTCTCGGAAGTCTCCGCATGGGTCGGAAAAGACGACCTGCACTTTCTAGGAACACTGCCGCGCCATATTGAGCGGGTTGCGGTGAGCAATTGAGAAACCACTACGGGCGATAGACAGATACAAATGCCAGGCTCTCAAAGGAATGACACGCCAAGGTTTGGCCCGCTGCAGGGTCTGCGAGTGCTTGACGTTGGAAACATGATCGCGGGGCCGCTGGCGGCCACGCAGCTCGCGGACTTCGGCGCGGACGTTATCAAGATCGAGCTGCCGGGCATCGGAGACTCGATGCGTCATTGGTCACCGATGAAGGACGGGCGCTCGCTCTGGTGGAAGGTGATCGGTCGCAACAAACGCCTGATCACTCTCGCGTTGTCGAAACCGCGGGGACAGGAACTCCTGAAGCAACTCGTCCGAAACGCGGACATCCTGATCGAAAACTTCAGACCCGGGACGTTCGAGCGGTGGGGACTCGGCTTCTCCGAGCTCAGCAAGCTCAATCCGCGCATTGTGATGGTCCGCGTCTCCGGCTTCGGTCAAACCGGGCCCTACGCGAAGCGTGGTGGCTACGGTACGATCGCCGAGGCGTTCTCGGGCGTCCCTTCTTTCACCGGTTTTCCGGATCGTCCGCCGACACTACCCGGCTTTCCCCTAGCCGACTCAGTGGCTGCGACGTTCTCGGCAATGGCCGCGATGTTCGCGATCTACAACCGCGATCACGGCGAAGGCAAAGGCCAGGAAATCGACGTCAGCCTGTACGAGCCGTTGTTCCGCCTCGTGGAGTCGCAGGTGATCGGATTCGATCAGCTCGGCATCGTCAAGCAGCGGCAAGGTAACCGATTGTCCGAGGACTCCCCGCGAAACACATTCCTGACGCGCGATGGCCGCTGGATCGGCATCTCGGCGAGTTCGCAGCGTACGTTCGAGCGTCTTGCGGAAGCGATGGACATGCCGGAGCTGATCACAGATCCCCGGTTCGTCGACAACGCCTCGCGCTGCGCGAACGACGTTGCGCTCGACGAAATCATTGCCGACTGGTTCAAGCAGCGCGACTGCGACGAGCTGATGCAACTGTTTGAAAGAGAGGAAGTCGTTGCGGGGCCGGTGCTGGACATCCGCGACATCGTCAAGGACCCGCAGTACGTCGCGCGCGAGAACATCGTGTCGGTCAAGGACGACGACTTCGGCAGTGTCTGTATGCAGGGGGTCGTACCAAAGTTCAGCGGCACCCCCGGCGAAGTGCGGCACTCTGGGCGAGCGCTCGGGGCCGACAACGAAGCGGTGTTCAAGGAACTACTCGGCCTGACCGACGCGCAGCTGGCGGAGCTCTATGAGCAAGGAGTCATCTGATGAGCGCGGTATTCGAAGGAGTGCGCGTCGTCGGTGCTGGCCAGACAGTCTATGCGAAAAAATCTCAGCACTCGATCCAGAAATTGATTTACGACGCTGGCAGCGCGGCGCTGCGCGACGCCGGTCTGGACTGGACACAGGTGGATGGATTGGCGATCACATCCTTCATGCTGCCGCCCGATAACGTCGCAACTGTCGCCGAACACCTCGGCATTGAGGCCAGGTTCCTGTTCCAGGGGCTTTACGGCGGGGCGTCGGGGGTCATCGGCATGGCCCACGCTGCGCGGGCCATTCGCGACGGCGCGTGTGACGTCGTCGTGGTCGCCGCAGCAGATGCTTTCGATGTCGCGTCTCACAACGAGACGTTGGATCGTTTCAATGGATCAGTGCGCGAGTTCATGTCGCCGCAGGGCTTCGGCGGCGCGAACGGCATGTTTGCGCTGCATACGCGGCTATACATGGAGCGCTACGGTGCGACGCGCGAGGACTTTGGTCGGTTTTGCATCGGGCTCCGTGCAAATGCCTTGTTGAACCCGAACGCCTTGTTCAAGGTTCCCCTAACGATGGTCGATTACATGAACGCGAAGCCGATCGCCGACCCTTTAAGGCTGTATGACTGCGTCATGCCATGCGTGGGGGGTGACGCGATCGTGCTTGTGTCCGAGCGGATCGGGCGCTCACTTGCCGGGCCAACCGTTCGGATCCTTGCGTCGGAAGAGATCCACAACTTTCCAGCCAATGACGCCTATTCAGCGCCTGGCGGGTGGGAAGGCTTCGCGGATCGGTTGTATGACGGTGCAGGATGTCGGCCGGAGGATCTGCACTTTGCGCAGCTCTATGACGACTACCCGGTGATGTGCTTCGTGCAGCTAGAAGGCTTGGGCATATGTGCGAAAGGGACCGCACACCAGTTCGTTCGATCGACAGACATTACTGCCAAAGGTGGCTTCCCGATCAACACGGGCGGTGGCCAGCTATCGGCCGGGCAGGCGGGTGCAGCCGGTGGAATGATCGGTGTGTATGAAGGCGCGACTCAGCTGCTCGGCCGGGCCGGCGCGCGCCAAGTCAAGTGCACGCGCGGAGTGGTGGCTGGGTACGGCATGGTGGCCTATGGCCGAGGCCTGTGTTCGAGCGCCGCGGTGCTCGAGCGCGCGGAATAGGGGACAGGACATGAGTGCAACGGCGAATTCCGGCGTCTTGAAACCGCAGCCACGTGTCAACGAACTCAACCGGCCTTTTTGGGAAGGAGCGAACAGCGGCACGCTGATGATTCAGCGTTGCGCACGACCGGAGTGCGGCAAAGCCGTGTTCTATCCGCGCGTGTGTTGTCCCTTCTGCAAAGGGGCCGAACTGAACTGGGTCAAAGCTTCGGGCCGCGGACGCATCATCTCGCACACGACGGTGCGCCGTACCCACCACGACGGTTTCAACAGCGAGGCGCCCTATGTGTTTGCGGCCATCGCCCTTGACGAAGGGCCTTGCCTTTACGCGCAGCTGCCAGGGGCGCCGCTGGAAGACTCCCTGACCGACCGCGAAGTCGAGGTGGAGTTCGCCGAACACGGCCCCAGCCGGCGAATGCCTGTGTTTCGACTGTCCACTGTATGAACACTCCCGAGATGCAATTGGATTTCGGATCGGAAAACACTGCTCCGGTCCACCCGGCCTTTGTGTCCGCTGTCACCTCAGCCAATGTTGGCTTCGCGACTAATTTCGAGGATGAAGCGTGGACTGAACGTGCACTTCGATCGCTGCGGAAATTCTTCGAGCACGACAGCCTGCAGGCGTTCACTGTAGTTACCGGAACGGCAGCGAACGCGATTGCCCTGGGCGCGATGGTTCCCCCTTACGGCACCATTCTTTGCCACTGGGACGCGCACATCGAGACCGACGAATGCGGCGCCCCGGAGATGTTCAGTTTTGGCGCGCGACAGGTACCGCTGGCCGGCGAACACGGCAGGCTGTCGCCTGCTGCGGTGAGCAAACACCTGTCGCACGCGCGTTTTGGCGTGGTGCATTCGTTGCAGCCTGCCGCATTGAGTCTAACCAACCTCACCGAAGCAGGAACCGCCTACACGCCGGAGCAGATCAAGGAACTCGCGGCCATCGCCCGTCGATATGGGCTTGGCGTGCACATGGACGGCGCCCGCTTTGCAAACGCGGCGGCCACGGTCAAAGCAACGCCCGCGCAATTGTCATGGCAGTCCGGAGTTGACGTGTTGACTCTTGGGACGACGAAGAGCGGCTCCTTTGGTGTGGAGACGATCATCTCCTTCAATGAGAAGTACAACACGGCGCTCGCGTTCCTTCGTAAGCGCTCCGGCCATTTGGTTCCGAAGACGCGTTTTCTCGGCGCTCAGCTTCAGGTTTACATGGATGACAACCTGTGGCTGAAGAATGCCCGCCACGCCAACGAGATGGCCCGCCAGCTCTCGCGAGGATTGTCGAATCTGCCGGGTGTTGAGCTGATGCACCCGGTCGAGGGCAACGAAGTCTTCGTCAAGATGCCGGATTCAATGGTGAACCGCTTGGTTGAGCGCGGTTGCAAGTTCCAGCGCGACTGGCGCCCCGAACCGAATCACCATCGCTTTGTCTGCTCCTGGGCCACAAGTCTCGAACAGGTGAACGCGCTTATTTCGATAGCACGCGCTGCAGTCGTGCAGATCACGGACCCGGTGTCGTAAGGCTGCGCACGCGCTTCCGCCGCCGTGTCCAGATCCGTTGTTCTTCTTTGCGCATTCATATTCAGCAATACCTTCGCCGTCGGGGCGTTTCCGGTCCTTTTGCCAGAAATGGCAAGCGATGGGTTCATTAGTGACTTCGCGCTTGGCGCCATCGCCGGCGCGTTCGGGCTGGCGCGCCTAGCCGCAGATATCCCCGCCGGCCTTTTCATCACTCACCACCTGCGGCGAGCACTGATTCTCGCCGCCGCCTGCATTGCGGCAGGCGTGCTGTGCCTCAGCATCGGCGGACCGCTGTGGTTACTGATTCTTGGTCGCATCCTGTGGGGTGTGGGGCACTCACTGGCGATGGTCAGCGGCATCACGGCCATCATTCGCCACACGCGGCCCGGCGGACACGCGGTGTCACTCAACGCCTTCGAGATGAGCGGCATGTGCGGTGTTCTTTTAGGGATAGTCGGCACCGGACTCCTTCCCCGGGACTGGCCCTGGAACTTGTCTTTGGCGGTGGCATCGTCGCCCCTGCTGGTCGGCCTGTTGCTGTTGCCGTTCATGCTGAGCGCCATACCCACGGACCGTCGCCCTGCTGCTGCGCGGCCGCTCTTCTCACGCATCGACCGCGTTGGAACTCGACCACAGTCTGGCGCTACCCGATCAGGGGCGCGGTGGCTGATGGTGCTCGCAGTCGCGAGCGGCGCAACGATCGCGTTTGCCTGGTCGGCGATCGGTCAATTCATTCTGCCGCTGCGAGCGAGCCGGGATTTCGAGCTGGATCGGATAGGAGTGGCCTCGTTGGTTGCGGTACCGCAGTTCGTCGACGTGGCGCTGTTGTTGCCCATCGGAGCGCTCGCGGATCGTACCTCGCGCGTGAAAGTGCTCGGGTGGGTGCTGATCATTCTCGCTGCCGGGGTGACTGCAGTGACTTTTGGCTCACTACCCGTTGCAATCATCGGTTGCGTGCTGCTCGGCATCGGGCTCGCCGCCTGGATGCTGCCGGTGAGCCTGGTCAATCAGGATGCAGAGGCCGGTAGCGTCGCATGGCGAACCGCGCTGTATCGCGTCGCTGTGGATGCCGGCATCTTTCTCGGCCCACTGCTCAGCGGTCTCCTGATAGGTTATTCACTGCTCGGCGCGGTCGGCGTCCTTGTTGCGGCGACATTGGCGACACTCGGGATCGCATTGTTGCTGCGTAGATCCCAGTAAGAGCCGCTGTCTCGACGTTCACTTCAGGTCGGCGGAGCGAACTCGCCGAAAAGGTCTCGCTGAGGCTGAGATGGCGATGGATCAGATGCAGAAGTTGATGTCGACGCTGTCGAATACGATGAAGAAATTAGTGAGACCTCCAACGCAATCGTTCAAAGCAAGAAACAACTTCGGTTGATGCGCGAAGCTGCCCTGCGCTAAATATGACTGGCATGTGGACATGTCCTCAAGCAAGTCCTTGCGCAATTCTGCGCGAATCAAGGTAACATTTCGGCGTGTTGCCGTGTAGCTCGGAGCGGCAGTGGCCTTGCCAAGGTTGAGGTCGCGAGTTCGAGACTCGTCTCCCGCTCCAGTTCCAATGGCAACTGAGGGGAAGCCAAAGCGCTTCCCCTTTTGATTCAGGGCAGGCCGTGCAAAGCGGCGGGGTGGCAGAGTGGCCATGCAGCGGACTGCAAATCCGTGTACGCCGGTTCGATTCCGACCCCCGCCTCCATTGCCCCTCTGACTGGAAAAACGCCCGGCCATCTCATAGAATCGGTGCGATGCGCGATCGATTCAACCGACCTCTAAGTCCCGAGCAAGTCGAGTCGCTCATTTTCAAGGTGAGGGAAGGCGCCATGTCGCGGCAGCAGACCGACCCGCTGGGTGCTGACCTGCTGTTCAAGGCCGTGCGTGCCATCACCATGCTGTGGCGCGAGTGCGCGCTTCACGACAACTTGACCGCTACCGCTGAGCAAGTGCTGGACGCCACCGAGGCCAGGCTGCACGAGTGTCTGGAGCGGCAGTCAATTGCCGAAGCCGCGGAGGCGCTGGCCGAAGTCAAGCGTCTTAAAAGCGTTATCAAGGATCCGCCCGACGCGCACAAGCCGTGGTTCGAGAACATGTGATTTCGTTGCTTGGTGCCCGGGGCGGGAGTCGAACCCGCACGCCTTTCGGCCCAGGATTTTAAGTCCTGTGCGTCTACCAATTTCGCCACCCGGGCGATGCCTAGCGATCTTATCGCGCGCGCAATTCGCACTTGCGCAGACAAGGATGACCGTAAAACAGCCTCAATTCCGAATGTTCTACGGAGTGCGGCCTAGCAGAATCAAGGCGTTGGCCTCTGTGTCCATTGTGTTACGGTGGACAACATGGTGCTCTGTATGAAGGCAGGATGAAGGTTTTCAATCTGTGTTGCGATCAGGAACATCCGTTCGAAGGCTGGTTTGCATCGGGCGACGAATTCGATCGGCAGCTCGCTGCCGGGCTGATCGAATGCCCGGTGTGTGCGAGCACCGAGGTACAAAAGCTGCTGTCGGCGCCGCGCCTTAACCTCGGAAGTTCGCAGCCGCAGGAGTCTGGCAAAGAGCCGGTCGCGATGCCGAACGATGACTCGATGCGCGCGATGATGCTGCAGATCGCGCGCCACATTGCCGTGAACAGCGAAGATGTCGGCGAGCGCTTCCCGGAAGAAGCGCGCCGCATTCACTACGAAGAGGCGCCCAAGAGGTCAATCCGCGGCATGGCGTCCAAGACCGAGGCGGCCGAGCTGAAAGAGGAAGGGATCGAAGTGATGCCGGTGCCGTTCGGCAACCTGCTCAAGAGCCCGCTTCAGTAGCTTCAGCGCGGCTGATACTGCTTCGCTCCGAATAGGATCTCTTTTTGCTTATCGTCGACCGGCTTGCGCCGGTCGGCCAGCACCTGGACGCCGCGCTTGACCGCCGGTCGCGCGTCAATCGACTCGTACCAGCGCTTGACGTTCGGGTACTCCGCCAGGTCGATACCCTGGTTCGCGTGCGAGCGCGTCCACGGAAAGATCGCCATATCTGCGATTGAGTATTCATAGGCGAAGTACTTCGCTTCCGCCAGTCGCTTGTTCATCACGCCATACAAACGCTTCGCCTCGTTCGTGTAGCGGTTGATGGCGTATTCGATCTTTTCTGGTGCGTAGATGCGAAAGTGGTGAGCCTGGCCCAGCATCGGTCCGACAGCCCCCATCTGGAACATCAGCCACTGGAGCGCGATGTACTTTCCGCGAACATCGCTCGGCAGGAATTTGCCGGTCTTGGCAGCGAGGTACAGCAGGATCGCGCCGGATTCGAAGATCGAAATGGGCTTGCCGTCAGGGCCGTCGGAGTCGACGATCGCCGGCATCTTGTTATTAGGGCTGATCTTCAAGAACTCCGGCTTGAACTGATCGCCGGCGCCGATATCGATTGCGTGAACCGCATACGGCAGCCCGCACTCCTCCAGCATGATGTGAACCTTGTGGCCATTCGGTGTGGGCCATGTGTAGACATCGATCATCTTGCACCTCCTGATTTACCGATTTCAATTTTTGCGATGGCGTTGCGGTGGACTTCGTCAGGGCCATCCGCCAGGCGCAGGGTCCGTGCGTGCGCGTACGCATACGCCAGCGGAAAGTCGTCGCATACGCCACCGCCGCCATGCGCCTGGATTGCCCAGTCGAGCACGTCGCACGCCACGTTCGGTGCCACAACCTTGATCATCGCGATCTCGGCCCGAGCAGCCTTGTTGCCGACGGTGTCCATCATCCAGGCCGCCTTCAATGTCAGCAATCGGGCCTGGTCAATTCGGTAGCGCGCTTCGGCAATGCGCTCGTGCCACACCGACTGGCGGACGATCGGTGTGCCGAACGCAGTCCGGCTCGACAGCCGCTGGCACATCAGCTCCAGTGCGCGCTCGGCAAGGCCGATCGAACGCATGCAGTGATGGATGCGACCGGGGCCGAGCCGCCCCTGTGCGATCTCGAAACCGCGCCCTTCGCCCAGCAGCAGATTGGTTGCGGGCACGCGCACGTCTTTGAAGGCGATCTCCATGTGGCCGTGTGGTGCGTCGTCGTATCCAAAAACACTTAGCGCGCGCAAAACCCTGACACCCGGCGCGTCGGACGGCACCAGGATCATCGACTGCTGCGAATACTTCGGCGCGCTCGGGTCCGTCTTGCCCATCACGATGTAGATCCGGCAACGCGGATCGCCCGCGCCCGAGATCCACCACTTGCGGCCGTTGATCACATAATCATCGCCATCGCGCACGATCGAAGTCTGGATGTTGGTCGCGTCGCTCGACGCCACCGCCGGCTCGGTCATCACGAACGCCGAACGAATCTCGCCGGCCAGCAGCGGCTTCAGCCACCGCTCCTTGTGCGCATCGCTGCCATAACGCTCGATCGTCTCCATGTTTCCGGTATCGGGCGCGGAGCAGTTGAACACCTCGGGTGCCCACGGCACGCGCCCCATCAATTCGGCGAGCGGTGCGTATTCGACATTGGTCAGTCCCGCGCCACGCGGCGATTGCGGCAGGAACAGATTCCACAATCCCTCGGCTTGCGCCAGCGGCTTCAGCTCGTCGATCAGCGCCGTCGGAGTCCAGCGTGCGCCGCGCTGCGTGTTGTGCTCGATCTCGCTTCGAAAACGCTGCTCGTTGGGGTAGATGTGCTGCTGCATGAACGCATCGACGCGCGCGCGCAGATCGTAAACCTTGGGTGAGTAATCGAACTGCATGCGCGCAGGATAGCTCAGCCCTTTGTGACCATCGGCGGGCGCGCTAAAGTGCGCTCGATGAAAGCGATCCAGTGCGTGGAGTGGGGCGAGCCTGGCAAGCTGGTACTGGCCGATCTGCCGTTGCCCGAGCCGGGTCCGGGACAGGTGCGCATTCGCATCGCGGCGGCCGGCGTCAACTTTCCCGATGCCCTGATCGTGCAGAAGAAGTATCAGCTTCAGCCCAGGCTGCCGTTCGTGCCGGGAACAGAGGTCGCCGGAACGATCGACGCGGTCGGAAGCGATGTGCAGCAGCTGAAGACCGGTGATCGGGTGATCGCGTTCGTCGGCATAGGAGGCTTTGCCGAATACGTCTGCACTCCCGCTGCTCTGGTGGTTCCTATCCCGGAGGGTGTCAGCGACGAAGTGGCGGCCGCATTCACGCTGACCTACGCGACATCGCATCACGCACTGTTCGATAGAGGGCAACTGAAAGCCGGCGAGACGCTGTTGGTGCTCGGCGCCGGTGGCGGGGTTGGGCTGGCGGCAGTCGAGCTTGGGAAGGTCGCGGGCGCGTCCGTAATTGCGGCCGCGTCGAGTGCGGAGAAGCTCGCAGCGGCGAAGCAGCACGGAGCTGATGAGTTGATCGATTACGCGGCGACCGATCTGCGAGAGGCGGTCAAGGCTCTAACTGATGGCAATGGTGCCGACGTCATTTACGACCCGGTGGGCGGTCCGACCACCGGGGCGGCCGTGCGTTCACTTGCCTGGCGGGGGAGACTCCTTGTTGTCGGCTTCGCGCAAGGTGAGATTCCGCAGATCCCGGCTAATTTGTTGTTGTTGAAAGGCGCCTCGGCGGTGGGTGTCTTTTGGGGCGAGTTCGCCAAGCGCGAGCCGAAGAGCAATTTCGCGATGATGAAAGAACTGTTCGCATGGCTCGCACAGGGAAAGATCAAGCCGCATGTGTCCCGAATTTATCCGTTGGCCGACACGCCGCGTGCGCTCGAAGCACTGCTGGCTCGCAATGTCGTGGGCAAGCTGGTCGTCCGGCCGTAGATAGCGGAAAACAGATGCGCTTACTGGCTGGCGCCCTGTTGCTTGCGTGGCTGGCGGCGGCTTCTGCAGCCGAGCGCAGCATCGACAAATCGATCGTCGTACCCGCCACACTCGATCAGACCTGGGACGCCTGGACCACGCGCGAGGGAATCGTCAGCTTCTTCGCGCCCGATGCGAAGATCGAGCCGAAAGTCGGCGGCGCATTTCATATCTACATCAACCCGCTGGCCGAGCCTGGACAGAAAGGTGCGGATGACATGCGCTTCATGGCGCTGCAACCGAAGCAGATGCTGTCGTTCGACTGGAACGCACCGCCGCACCTGCCAGCGGCGCGGCAGCAGCGAACCTTCGTCGTGCTTCGATTTGCTCCAGTCAGCGAAAAGGAAACGCGTGTGAGCCTGCATCACACCGGCTGGGGCGAGGGCGGCGAGTGGGACAAGACGTACGCGTACTTCGATCGCGCGTGGGACGGTGTATTGGCGAATCTGAAGAAGCGATTCGAGAGCGGCCCGCAGGACTGGACGGAATGGATGAACATGCTGCGCAAGATGCAGGAACAGCAGAAGAAGTAGATGCCGCACCTTGAGTTCGCGCCCGCGCTGCAGCGGCATGCAACGGCGCCACCGGTGTCGGCGAGTGTCGAGTCGCTACGATCGCTGCTGGCCGCTGCCTTCGTGCAGCAGCCCGCCCTGCGCGACTATGTGCTCGACGACCAGGGATGTGTGCGCAAGCATGTGGCGGTGTTCATCAACGGGCGCCTTCTGCACGATCGCAAGGGGCTCGATGTACCGCTGGCAGCGGGCGATCGGATCTACGTAGCGCAGGCTTTGTCAGGAGGCTGAGAAGTGAAATTGTCGGTGGCAACACGCAAGGGTCTGTTCGAGCTTTCGCAAGGCGGTCGCGGATGGAGCGTCGAGGCCGTGCATTTTGTCGGCGAACCGGTCACGGCGGCGCTGCGGGATCGCGCCAGCGGCCGCACGATCGCCGCGTTGAGAATGGGGCATTTCGGAGTCAAGCTGCGTGTCTCCGATGATCGTGGCAAGGCATGGGAGGAAGTGACATCGCCGGCGTATCCGCCGAAGCCCGAGGGCATCGAAGACACCAACCCGTGGACGCTGGACCAGGTCTGGATCCTGGAAGGGTTTCATCGAAAACAGCCGCAGCGGGTATGGGCCGGCACCAATCCCGGCGGACTGTTTCGTTCGGACGACGGCGGTCGTTCGTGGAGCCTGGTCGAAAGTCTGTGGAACATGCCGGCGCGCAAGCAATGGTTCGGCGGCGGCTACGACATTCCGGGAATCCACTCGATCTGCGTGCACCCTGACGACCCCGATGACATCGTCGTCGGCGTGTCGTGCGGCGGCGCCTGGCGCACGCGTGACGGCGGCGCCACCTGGACCGCTGGCAAGGGGATGCGGGCGACATTCATGCCGCCGGAAGAGCAGATGAACCCGGCGACCCAGGATCCGCATCGGATCGTTCAATGCGATGCGGCGCCGGACGTATTGTGGACGCAGCATCACTGCGGGATCTGGAAGTCGATCGATCGCGGCGCGAACTGGAACGAAGTCACGACCGCGCGCCCGAGCAACTTCGGCTTCGCAGTCGCAGTTCATCCGCGACAGGCCGACACGGCATGGTTCATGCCGCTGGTCAGCGATGAGAAGCGCGTTCCGGTCGACGGCAAGGTCGTCGCTTCGCGCACGCGCGACGGCGGCGTCACTTTCGACGTGCTGGATACTGGACTGCCGCAGCGCGATGCGTATGACGTGGTTTACCGTCACGGCCTCGACATTGATGCGGACGGGACGCGACTGGCTGCCGGCTCCACGACTGGATCGCTGTGGACATCGCAGGATGGCGGCGAGTCGTGGCAGACGGTGGGCGTCAATTTGCCGCCAATCTACGCCGTGCGCTTTATTTGATTGCCTGTTATACGCGCCGAATGGCGCGAGTGTAGGATCAGTATCTGCCTTGCCGCTTGGAGATGACGCGGCCGCACCGAGGAGACAACGATGGGCCATGCCGAAACAAAATTCCAGGACGCACTTTCGACCAGAACGTTGTCGATGGACGAGTACTGGATGCCGTTCACGCCGAACCGCGATTTCAGGCAAGAGCCGAAAATGGTCGTGCGTGCCGAAGGCATGTACGTATGGAACTCTAGTGGCGAGCGTCTGATCGACGCGTCATCCGGCCTGTTCTGCGTCAACGCAGGGCACTGCCGTGAGGAGATCGCGCAGGCCGTCGGCGCGCAGCTTCGCGAGCTCGACTTCATTGCGCCGTTCACGCGCGGGCACCCAAAGCAGTTCGAACTGGCGAGCCGGGTGGCGGCAATGACGCCCGGGGATCTGAACCGCATCTTCTTCACCAACTCGGGCTCCGAATCGGTGGACACGGCGATGAAGGTCGCGCTTGCCTACTGGCAGGCGAACGGCCAGGGCGGCCGCACGATGTTCATCTCGCGCGAGCGCGCGTACCACGGCGTCAACTTCGGCGGTGTTTCGCTGGCCGGGATGGCGAACAACCGGCGCAAGTTCGGACCGACGCTGCCCGGCATTGCCCATATGCGGCACACGCATATCAAGGAGAATTTCTTCCAGCCCGGCGAGGGCACACACGGCGTCGAGCTCGCCGAGGATCTGGTGCGCCTGGTCAATCTGTACGGCGCCGAAAATATCGCTGCGTGTTTCGTCGAGCCGATCGCGGGTTCAACCGGGTGCCTCGTTCCTCCGAAGGGCTATCTGAAACGGCTGCGCGAGATTTGCGATGCGAACGGCATCCTGCTCGTGTTCGACGAAGTGATCACAGGGTTCGGACGTACCGGGCAGAACTTCGCCGCGCAAAGCTTCGGTGTGACGCCGGATCTGATGACGATGGCGAAGGGCATCACCAACGGCGCGCAGCCGATGGGCGCGGTCGCCGTCAGCGAGCGCATTCATGACGCGATCTTCAACACGGCGCCCGAAGGTGGCATCGAGTTCTTCCACGGATACACCTACTCCGGACACCCGGCAGCGTGTGCCGCCGGCCTGGCCACGCTCGATATCTACGAGCGCGACGGACTGTTCGAGCAAGGGCGTCAGCTAGCGCCGTATTTTCTCGAGGGTCTGTTCTCGCTGGGAGACGAGCCGGCAGTGGCTGACATCCGCGGTTACGGCATGATGGGAGCGATCGACGTACATACCGAAGGCGCGCCGGGCAAGCGCGGGCACCTGCTGCAGAAGAAGCTGTTCGACAACGGACTGCATCTGAAGGCGACCGGCGACTCGGCGATCGTCGCACCGCCGCTGATCGCAGAGCGTGCGCATATCGACAGCATCGTGGAAATCCTGCGCCGGACGCTGAAATCGGTGTAGTGCCGCGCGGGAACGCGTGGCGGTCACGCCTGCTGCGCGGTCTTCCAGCCAAGCTCCGCCAACGCTTTTGCCCTCGCACCGGATTGCGCCGCGTTGTCCGATGACGCAATCCCTTCGGTCGAGCGCTTGTACACGCCCTGCAGAATCGCGGCGATCCGGAACAGGTTGTAGGCGAGATAGAAGTTCCAGTGACCGATCCCGCGGCCGGTGCGCTGCGTGTAGCGCTCGATGTACGCAGCCTCGGTCGGAATGCCGAGCGCATTAAGGTCGAGTCCGGCAATGCCGCGGAACGCCCCGGGTGCAATGTGCCAGCTCATGCAGTGATACGAGAAATCCGCCAGCGGATGGCCCAGCGTCGATAGTTCCCAATCCAGCACCGCGACAATACGCGGCTCGGTCGGATCAAAGATCAGGTTGTCCATCCGGTAATCACCGTGTACGACGGTGGTCTCCTCGCCGGGCGGGATGTGCTGCGGAAGCCACTCGATCAGGCGGTTCATCGCGTCGACCGACTCGGTCTCCGACGCCCGGTACTGCTTGCTCCAGCGCCCGATCTGGCGCTCGAAATAGTTGCCGGCCTTGCCGAAGCCGCCCAGGCCGGCCCGCTCGACATCGACCGAGTGCAACTGCGCGATCACACGATTCATCTCGTCGTAGATCGCGGTGCGTGCGGCGGGCGCGATGTCGGGAAGCGATTGCTCCCAGAAGATGCGGCCCTCGACATGCTCCATCACGAAAAAGGCACGACCGATCACGGCTTCATCTTCGACCAGCAACAGCATGCGCGGCAGCGGTACCCCGTGCGATGAGAGTGCACGCATCACACGGAACTCGCGCTCGATCGCATGCGCCGACGGCAGCAGTTTGGCAACCGGCCCCGGCTTGCTCCGCAACACGTACTTTGCGTTCGGAGTAGTCAGCAGGTAAGTGGGGTTCGACTGGCCGCCCTGGAACTGCTTGACGTCGAGCGGTTGGCGAATGTCCGGCAGGTGGTCCTGCAGGTACGCGGCGAGCCGTGCGCGGTCAAAGTCGTGCCGCGCCGTCACCTCGCCAAGTTGATTCACTTGACGACGCCCTGCTCAGTCATGCGCTGCACGTGCTCGGCCGAGTAGCCCAGTTCGGCCAGTAGCGCGAACGTGTGCTCGCCGGCAGCCGGTGCCGATCGCGACTTCCATGGCTGCGACCCAATCTGCGCAAGTGGGCCGACTTCGGTGACGCCGCGCTCCTGGTGCACGAGTTCACGCGCCAGATGATGCGGATGAGCCAGCGCTTCGGCAGGCGTCAGCACCGGCGTGACGCAGGCATCGACAGTGTCGAAGATTTGCAGCCAGTCCACCAGTGTTCGTCCCGCAATGTGCTTCGAAACGAGGTCGATCGTTGCCATTGCCGGTGCCGAGCCCGGCGCTTCGCCCAGCTCCCAATGACGCGACCTCAGCTCACCCAAGCCGGCCGCGTCGCAGAAAGCCTGCCAGAACTTTAGTTCGAGTGCGCCGAGCGCCAGATGCTGCCGGTCCGATGTCTGATAGATCTGATAGCAGGCGACGCCACCAGTCAGCAGCGTGCGGCCCGCGACCGGTGCGACGCCGCTGTCGATGCTCGCATGCGGAAAAAAATGGTGCGCCAGCAAGCCGTCGGTCATTGCAACGTCGACATACGCGCCCTGACCGGTGCGCTGAGCGCCGACCAGTGCGATCAACAGCATCGATAGCGCCGACAACGTTCCGCCGAGCAGATCGCCGATCTGCAGATTGGGAATCGCATGCGTGCCGTCGGCGCGAATCTGATCAAGCACGCCGGTCATCGCGATGTAGTTCAGGTCGTGACCTGCGCGCTGCGACAGGGGGCCGGTCTGGCCGTAGCCCGACAGTGAGCACAAGACCAGGCGCGGATTGCGGGCGTGCAGCGCATCCCAACCCAGGGCAAGCCGGTCCAGTACACCCGGGCGAAAGCCTTCGATTAGTGCATCGGCGCGATCGACCAAGCGCAGCAGAATCTCCCTGCCTTCACTGGACTTCAGATCGATCGCGATCGAACGCTTGCCGCGATTGACCGCTTCGAATGCGGCGTTGACGGCGCGTCCGCCATTCACTCCCGCGGTCGGTGGAAAGCCGCGCATGTAATCCCCCGCGCCGGTGTCCTCCACCTTGATCACATCGGCACCGAAATCGACCAGATGCATTGTCGCCGCAGGCCCCGGCAGCAGCCGCGTCATGTCGATGATCGTCAGGCCGGCAAGCGGCGCTCTCATGCAGCGGCTCTGTTGCCGGCTTCGGCCAGCGCCTCGAGCTCGGTCTGGATCTCGAGCCAGCGCGATTCGAGCGAATCGACCTTACGCGCCAGCTCGCCGCGGCGCTTCAGGGCGACAGCGACTTCGTCCGGAGCGCCCGAATGGTAGAAGTCCGGATCCGCAAGTCGTACGTCAAGCTCGCGCAGTTCATCCGATATCTGAGCCAACTCCTTCTCAAGTGTGTTGAGCTTGCTCTGCAGTGGCTTGCGTGCCGACGCGGTGCGCTGCCTCTCAGCGGCTTCATGCTTGCGTTCGCTGCGGCGGTCGGCGCCCTCAGGCTCAGGTCGGTTCGAGCGCTCGCGACGGCTGGCAAGGATCAAGGCCGAGTAGTCGTCGAGGTCGCCCTCGAACGAGGCGACGCCGCCGTCGTGCACCAGCCATAGCTGGTCAGCCGTCGCACGCAGCAGGTGCCGGTCGTGCGAGACCAGGATCAGCGCGCCTTCGTATGACGATAACGCGACCGTCAACGCCTCGCGCGTTTCTATGTCAAGGTGATTGGTCGGCTCGTCGAGCAGCAGCAGGTTGGGCCGCTTCCACGCGATCAGCGCGAGTGCGCAGCGCGCCTTCTCACCGCCCGACATGGGGCCGACCGGCGACGTTGCGAATTCACCGGAGAATCGATAGTTGCCAAGGAACTCACGCAACTGCTGCTCACGCGCCTCGGGCGCCAGCCTTCTTAAGTGCTGCAACGGCGTCTCGTCGGCACGCAGCTGATCGAGTTGATGCTGGGCAAAGTAGCCGATCGCGAGTCCGGCGCCGCGCCGCAGCTCGCCGGCAAGCGGCTCCAGCTCGGCGGCGATGGCTTTGACCAGCGTCGACTTGCCCGCACCATTGACGCCCAGGATTCCAATACGGTCGCCCGAGCGCACATTGAAGCGAACGCCGCTGAGGACCACGCGGTCGCCGTAACCCAGCGCGACATCATCCGCATCGAGCAGGCGCTCTGGCAGCTTCAGCGGCGCGGGAAACTCGAAGCGCCATTCGCGCCGCGCACGCACCGGCTCGATTGCGGTCAGCCGCTCGAGCATCTTCAGCCGGCTCTGTGCCTGCCTCGCCTTCGTCGCCTGGGCGCGGAAGCGATCGACAAAGCTTTGCAGATGCGCCGCCGTGCGTTCGTACTGTCGCGCCGCCGCGTCCTGCTGGCGCTGCTGTTCGAAGAACGCCGATTCGAACGCGCTGTAGTTGCCGGCATAGCGGCGAATCGCCAGATCGGCGATGTGCCAGACCGTTTCGCAGATGCGGTCGAGAAACTCCCGATCGTGCGAGATCACCAGCACCGTCGCCGGTTGCCGCTTCAGCCACGATTCGAGCCAGACGACGGAATCCAGATCGAGGTGATTGGTTGGTTCGTCCAGCAACAGCAGACTAGCCGGTCGCAACAGCGCGCGCGCCAGCGCAAGCCGGTTGCGCCAGCCGCCGGAGAAAGCGCGCACCGGTCGCGCGCTGTCGGACTCCGCAAAGCCCAGTCCGTGCAGCACTGCTTTGGCCTGTGCGGTAATCGCACCTTCGTTCAGGTCGGCCAACACTGCGTGCGCGTGCGCCAACCGCATCGGATCGTGCTGTGCTTCTGCCGCCTGCAACTCGGCGCGCGCGGCCGCCAGTGGGGCATGGCCGATCAGCACGTAGGCGATCGCGGGCAGCTCGCTCGCCTCGATATCCTGCGCGACATGCGCGATCCGCTCTGGCGACGGCGATTCGATCATTCCGGCGTCGACGCCAAGCTCGCCCAGAATGGCGGCGAACAGCGTCGATTTGCCAGACCCGTTGGCGCCGATCAGCCCGATCCGCTCGCCGGGGGGTGCTATCAGCGAGACGTTCCGATACAACGTGCGCGCACCGCGCGCCACTGCAAGGTCAATCAGACGAAGCATGGTGATCAGTGATCGGTGATCGGTAAAAACACGGCATGCTGAACTGATCACCGATCACTTGATCACCGGTCACGGCAATTCCTCCTGTCGGGCAAGAAAGACCATGTCGTCACCTGCGCTGGTTGTCAACCATGTCAAAGGCAAATCACCGAACGCCTTCTCGGCCGCTGATCGGCCGTCGCCGACCTCAACGATCAACACTCCGCCGCGATTCAGGTGGCCGCGGGCCTGGCGTACGACCGTCTTGACCAGCTTCATGCCGTCGGATCCGCCGGCGAGTGCCGCTTTCGGCTCGTGCAGATACTCCTTCGGCAGTTTCGCCATGGCAGCATCGGTTACATAGGGTGGGTTGCACACAATCACGTCGTAGCGCTTGTTCGCCACCGCGGCGAACAGATCGGACTTGATCAGCTTGATACGGTCTTCGAAGTGATAATCGCCGACATTTCGCGCCGCCACCTGCAGCGCTTCGGCGGAAGAGTCGACC